>CBCTLT010000227.1:0-3808 GCA_965147785.1 uncultured Oscillospiraceae bacterium | reverse complement strand
GGTCCGTTACGGCGATAACATCCAATCCGCAGCTGGCGGCAGCTTCGGCCAGCTCCTCGATGGTATAGCTCCCGTCTGAAACACGGGAATGGGTGTGAAGGTCTGCTCTAATCATTGCAACGTTCCCTCCGAAATATTGAACACGCGATCACAAAGGCCGTCCATGAATTCAAGATCGTGGAAGATCCCGATCATGCTTGCGCCCTGTTCCTTTAAACGCATCAGCATATCCTTGACCAGAATCTTGGTCTTATTGTCCAAAGAGGCAGTGGGCTCGTCCAGCAGCATGAATCGCGGTTGACGCACCATGGTATGTGCCAGGTTTAGTCGCAGACTCTCGCCTCCCGAGAAGGTATTGGGGTAAATGTCCCAAAGCGTTTCCGGCAGGCGGAAGTATGTCAGCATTTCCTCGGCCTTCTTCTTTGCCTCCGCTTCATCCACGCCGGTTTCCAGCAGTGCATTCATCACATGTTCTTTGGCCGTTGTGCGGGGCATCACCCGGAGAAACTGCGATACATAGCCTATCTCATGTTTTCGCAAATATAGGATCTCCCGTTCTGATGCAGTGACCAAATCAATCCGCCCAAACGCGGCGCTTTCATACCAGATATGTCCGGTCGTAGCCAGGTAGGTCCGGTTGATACACTTCAGAATTGTGGATTTACCTGCCCCTGACAGACCTATGATCCCGATAAATTCACCCTCATGGAGATCCAGTGAAATGTTCTGGCAGGAATGAATCAGCTTTGCAGCATTGTGAAGATAGAAATCCTTTGCAAGGCCCTGAATGGATAAGATGTGCATTGCTTACCTCCTGTACTCTACACGGGATGTGGTACGCCCGTCCACCAAAACGTGGGTGATAACAGGGTAGCCATCCAACAGGTCTATGATGAGCAGATCTGCTTTCTTTCCCGGCTCCACCGATCCGTAGTCCTTGTCCAGCTTCATGGCACGGGCCGGATTTAGGGTGGCCTTGTTGATCATGTCCGGAAGAGGCACCCCGTAATTTTTGTGCATGGCAAAAATGCTGTGGAGAATGGCGGGCGGATAGTAGTCCGAACACAGAATGTCCGCGCAGCCAGCTTCAATGGCCTCCCCTGCCGACATATTGCCGGAATGAGAGCCGCCGAGCAGAATATTGGGCGCTCCCACAACGGTGAAAAAGCCCATGCGGTTTGCCTCTTTTGCAACCTCCACTTTGATGGGAAATTCGCTGATATCCACACCGATCTTCTGGTTTACGCGAAGCTTTTCTTCCGTGTCATCATCATGGGACGCCACAGTGATTCCGTTTGCATGTGCCAGCTCACAGAGCTCCTTCAACTGTTCAAAGGAAAGCATCTCCTTATTGCGGTGCATCTCCAGGACCGCTTCAAACCCCTGCTCTGCGATTTCCCGCCCCTGATACTCGCTGATGGTCTTCTCATAAATGGCAAGGTTCCGGTACTGGCCCTGACCGGGGGAATGATCCATAAAGGAGATTTCGTGAACCAGCTTTTTCTCGATCATTTCCCGGGTAATATCGTAGGCATCCAGATTATCGATTTCAATGCGCAGGTGCAGGCGGTGATGAATCAAATGGTTGCGATCATGGAGATCTTGAATCAGCAGCGCCATTTTTTCAACATTCTCTTGGGTACGCAGGGGGCATTTTCCAAAAAACTCATCTTTAAATAAGGAAAGAGAGTGATAAATGGTGGTGATCCCCAGATGTAACAGCTCCCGTTCGCATTCCTTGAGCGCAAGCTCAAAATCAAACTGCGCAGTAGGACGGGGGAGAATAAACTGCTCGATCTTATCGGAGTGTACATCAAAGAAACCGGGTGTGATATACCGGCCATGGGCATTGATGACTTTGTCGGTATGCTCCGGCACTGCATCAACAATGGCGTGGATCCGGTCGCCTTCAATCAAGATTACCTTTCCCTCAATGATACGATCCGGCTGAACAATCCGTCCGTTCTGAATTGCAATCACAAAAAACAAACCTCCTATTACAGCAGAGAGTGGACCAGCTGCTGTGTATATGCATGCTGCGGGTCTTCCAGTATTTGATCTGTCAAGCCGCTCTCAACGATTTTTCCGTCTAGCATCACGATGGTCCGATCGGCCAACATGCGAATAACCGCCAGATCATGGGAGACCAGCAAAATCGAAATTCCATACCGTACCCGGATCTTGCGTATCAAATCCAGCACCTTGGCCTGCACCGATAAATCAAGACCCGTTGTCACTTCGTCCAGCAACAGCAGCGACGGATGATTGGCCAGGGCTTTGGAGATCTGCACACGCTGCTGCATACCGCCGGAGAAGTTTCGGGGTGCCTCACACATACGGGAGGTAAGGATCTCCACAGCCTCCAGCAGCTCCTTGGCACGCTCCGTCATCTGTCCTGCGTTTCGGCTTCCTGCGGCAATGATCTTTTCCGCGATATTCGAGGCGGAGGAATAGTCCATGCGCAGACCTCGTACAGGATTTTGGTACACCATTCCCATTATATTATTTTTGATCTGGCGTTTTTTTGCGGCGCTGGATTCCCATATGTTTTTCTGGCCGTTTTCATAGTTTTGCAAATAAGCCTGGCCTTCTGTGGGCGTGATGTCAAAGTACAGGCTCTGCATCAATGTGGATTTTCCAGAGCCGCTCTCGCCTACGATGCCAAGCACCTCTCCAGGATACACGTCCAGGGAGATATGATTGGCGGCCCATACCGTCCCACAGATGGGGCATCTGTTTTTTTCAAGCTTGTCCTGGCAATGTGGGCAGCCCGCGCCATAACGCACGGTGAGTCCCCGTACACGCAGCACAGGTGTTTCCTGCAGAATCATCTGGATCGCACCTCCTTGCAATACGATGTGTCCGAGCACTGATAGTAGCGTTCGCCGGTGGCGGAGTCATAGATTTCGTCCAGATAGGTATCTGTACTGCCGCACAGCCGGCAGCGCTTGCCGGCAAAGCTCTCCTTTTCAAAGGGCACATCGTCAAAGGCCAGTGAAACAACCTTTGTGTGGGGCGGAATCGCGTAAATTTTCTTTTCCCGTCCGGCTCCAAACAGATACAGGCACTGGGCATCATGCAGCTTGGGGTTGTCGAACTTGGGGATCGGGCTGGGATTCATAACATACCGATCCTCCACCATACAGGGGTACTCGGAGCTGATGGTGACTTTGCCATACTTGATGAGGCTCTCATACAGCTGCAGCCAGATAGGCGCGTAATCCGATTCCGCGTGCATCCGCTTCGTGACCTCCTCATGGGGCTCCACGATGCGCAGCGGCTCGGGGATGGGGACCTGGAGTACCAGGATCTGATCGTTTGTCATGGGCACTTCCGGGATCCGATGCCGCGTCTGGATCAGTGTGGCCTCCTGGGTGCGGGTGGTACAGGGAACATCGGTGCACATTTTCACAAATTTTTTAATGTTCACAGCGTTGACGCTGTCATCGCTGCCCTGATCGATTACCTTCAACGTATCCTGGGGGCCAATCAGGGATAAGGTAAGCTGGATGCCGCCGGTTCCCCAGCCCCGTCCAATGGGAAGTTCCCGGGAACCGAAGGGAACCTGATACCCAGGGATGGATACCGCCTTCAGAACACTACGCCGGATCTCCCGCTTGGAGCCCTCATCCAGAAATGCATAGTTGTAACGGTCAATCATGTTTTTCCCTCCGTGTTTTTCGTACTGCATCCAGTTTGGACTGGAAGGTGACATAGTGGGGCAGTTTCAGATGAGAAATAAAACCGTTCATTTCCAAACTATCCCCGTGCAGCAGGACGAATTCGTCGTTTAGCGAAGGATAGTCCC
>CBCTLT010000226.1:0-3809 GCA_965147785.1 uncultured Oscillospiraceae bacterium | reverse complement strand
GTCCATGTGAAGGATTCTGATTTGGAAGGCGCAATTCTTCACGAGGACCCGGATCGTGAAATGAACGTTTACTTGGAAAATGCCAACCTGGTGGGCGCCATCCAGGGGGCCATCCTCCACTTTGACGGGGAGAGCACCTGGACTGCGACCAATCAATCCAAGGTGACCATCGTTGGCGAGGTGGACATCCAGCAGATTGATGCGCCGGCAGGTGTTTCTATTGAGGCAATTTGCGGCCAGGAGGGAAGCTATACCCTAGCCTCCGGCGGTAGTTTGAAGCTGAAAAAAGCATAAAAAATTTAGGGGCTCCCAGTGGCGTGGACGCTGGGGGCCTTTTTGTCCGCGCTAGGTGGAAAGCAGCGTGTATGAATGGCAGAAACATGAAAATTGCAAAATTATCGCAGAATATCCTGTTTTGCTTGCAATAGGGGAAATATTTTGCTAGAATATTTGCAATATGACTGCACGGTGGAGGGGCATTTCATGATAACAGTTTACGAGCAGGGCGGCTATTACGCCCGTGGGAAATTTATGCCTATGGAAGAAGGCGGAGCCAAGGGCTATACGCCGGAAACTGGCCGGGAAAAGACCATGGCCTATGGGATTATGCAGGCCCATAATCAGAGCGGGGATAAAACCCACCTGAAAATGCGGTTTGACGCTATGGCGTCCCATGACATCACCTATGTGGGTATCATTCAAACGGCTCGGGCCAGCGGCCTGACTGCCTTCCCGATTCCCTATGTGCTCACCAACTGCCATAATAGCCTTTGCGCGGTGGGCGGTACCATCAACGAGGATGACCATGTGTTCGGCCTGTCTGCGGCCAAAAAGTATGGCGGCGAATTTGTGCCGGCCCATCAGGCGGTGATCCACTCCTATATGCGGGAGCGGTACGCGGGCTGCGGAAAAATGATTATTGGTTCCGAGTCCCATACCCGCTATGGCGCCTATGGTACCATGGCCATCGGAGAGGGCGGACCGGAGCTGGTAAAGCAGCTGCTGAACCGGACCTATGACATTGATCTTCCGCCGGTGGTAGGCATTTATTGCACTGGAACGCCTCGTCCGGGTGTTGGTCCTCAGGACGTGGCACTGGCGATCATTGAAAAGACCTTCCAGGCTGGTACGGTTAAAAATGCTGTGATGGAGTTTTTCGGACCCGGAATTGGCAATCTGACCATGGACTATCGCAGCGGTATTGACGTGATGACTACGGAGACCAGCTGCCTCAGCTCCATCTGGGAGACAGATGAGACGGTAAAAAAGAACCTGGAGGCCCATGGCCGGGGAGACGAATACAGAGAACTGCACCCCGAAGATGGCGCCTATTATGACCGAGTACTCCATGTGGAACTGGACAAGGTGGAATGTATGATCGCCCTGCCATTCCATCCATCCTGTGCGGTGCCGATTCATACCTTTAACGAAAATCTGGAGGATCTGCTGCATCAGGTGGAGGAGCGGACCAAGACCCAGCTGGAGCTGAAAAGCAAGCCGGAAAGCCTGCTGAAAAAGATCAAAAACGGCCGCTTCTATGCCGATCAGGGTGTAATTGCGGGCTGCTCCGGCGGTACCTACCAGAACCTGACTAGAACGGCAGAAATTTTGAATGGAAAGCCCTTGGGGGCCGATGCCTTCTGGCTTTCAGCCTACCCGGCGTCTATGCCGGTGATGATGGAACTGAGCCGTACTGGCAGCTTGACCAAACTGATGGCCAGCGGTGTTTCCATTCGTTCCGCCTTCTGTGGTCCCTGCTTTGGTGCGGGGGATGTGCCTGCCAACGGTGCCTTCTCCATTCGCCACTCCACTCGGAACTTCCCCAACCGGGAGGGTAGTAAGCCCGGGGAAGGACAGCTGAGCTATGTGGCGCTGATGGATGCCCGTTCCATTGCAGCCTCGGCCCTCAACGGCGGCGCCATTACAGCAGCTACCGATCTGCCGGAGGTACCGGTAGACCCCAAAGAGATGGAGTATCACTATGATGACTCCGCCTATCGGGCCCGGGTATACTACGGCGTAGGAAAACCCCAGCCGGAGGAGGATCTTGTGTTTGGCCCCAATATTGCCGACTGGCCGGAGCAGATCCCCATGCCGGAGAATCTGCTGCTGGAGGTGGCATCTGCGATTTATGATCCTCTTACCACAACAGACGAGTTGATTCCCTCGGGTGAGACGTCCTCCTATCGTTCCAATCCCCTGCGGCTGAGCGAATTTGCCCTGAGCCGGAAGGATCCTCAATATGTGGGTCGGGCCAAGGCGATTCATGCTGTGGAATGCCGGCGTCGTCAGGACCCAGCCTCTGTTGCAGCGGAAATGGAAGGATACGATCCAAAAACCACCGGTTTGGGCAGTGTGGTTATGTCCATCCGCCCCGGCGACGGCAGCGCCAGAGAGCAGGCGGCTTCCTGCCAGCGGGTACTGGGAGGCTGTGCCAACGTATGCCTGGAGTATGCCACAAAGCGGTATCGCTCCAATGTGATCAACTGGGGCATGGTGCCCTTCACAGTGGAGCAGATTGAAACCCTGGGGATCCAGCCGGGAGATAAAATCTATGTGCCGGGTATTCGGGCGGCCTTGGAAGGAACGGACGATCATGTCATGGGAACCCTGATCCAGCCCAAGGGCAAAACCGAGATTCGGCTGGATATGAAGAATCTCTCCCGGGAAGAGCGGGATGTGATTCTGGCCGGCTGCCTCATCAACTATTATGCGGAATAAGTCTGTATAAAACTCGCGTCCCTAGAGCGAAAAAGGAGGTACAAGCGATGAAGAAAGTGGTGTTCGGGTCTCTTGTATTTTTGGCGGGACTAGTATCGGCTGCGCTGCTGCTGGCAGGGACCATCAGCAGCACCTGGACCATCAACGGAGCGCGTTCCGCCCTGTGGAACCTGGAGCAATGCGGCCTCTTTCCGGCTCTGGTGGCGTTTGTTGTAATTGCGTTTGTAGGACTTGTGGTGGCTGTGATAGGTCTGCTGGACCGATCTTGAGCAGGGCTGGCAGCCCTGAGTATGTGAACTCCCTTGCTGCGCGAAGGTTGAAGGCGGAGCTTTCAGCCTTCGCGTTTTTACCATAAGGGCAAGTTGGATGTGTGCAACGAAAAATCGGCATAATAATTCCACGATTTTGGAAAACTCCACAGACGGAGCCGGTGAAATTGTGTAAAAACATTTTACAAAGACTTCGTGACCATGGTATAATACTGAAGAATGCAAATAATCGGAGGAATCTCTCTATGAAAAAATTTCGCTGCCTGCTGGCAGTGCTGTTGATATTGAGCTTGCTGACCGCATGCGGCAGCAGCCAATCCTCGGAACAGTCTGATGGGGATACCATGATCCTGGCCACCACCTACCCGATGTACTATCTGACGCAGAGAATCACCGACGGTGTAGCGGGCGTGACGGTAGAACTGATGGTGTCGGAGGCCGTCAGCTGTCTCCATGATTATACCCTGACCACAGGACAGATGAAAATGATTGAGCAGGCGGATTTCATTGTCATGAACGGTGCCGGCCTGGAAGAATTTATGGCCTCTGCGCTGAAAAGTGTCCCGGAGGACAAGGTCGTGGAAAGTGCGGAGGGAGTTTCCCTCATAGACGGGGATCCCCATATCTGGCTGGATCCGGAATGCTTTGCCCAGCAGGGGGAAAACGTTGCTGGGGCACTGGCGGAGCGATACCCTGACCATGCGGAAACATTTTCTGAGAATGTGTCTGCGCTGACGGCGGAACTGACAGAGTTGAAAACCGAACTTCGCAGCAGCGTTTCTGAGCTTTCCTGCCGGGAGCTGATCACGTTTCATGATG
>CBCTLT010000225.1:0-3820 GCA_965147785.1 uncultured Oscillospiraceae bacterium | reverse complement strand
CGCCACCCAGCTGGGGACCCTTCTCATAGATCACGGGGATATGGCCCCGATCCTGGAGATACATGGCGCAGCGCATAGCTGCGGGACCACCGCCAATGATGGCAACACGCTTGCCGCCCTTGGTGGGGATCTTCATCCGGTCCACCTTCTGCTCCAGACCGATGCAGGGGTTGACAGAGCAGACGGACACAAAAGGATCGTTGACACCACGGCCGTGGCACTTGTTGCAGCGGAGGCAGGGCACGATGTCATCATCGCGGCCTTCCAGCACCAGCTGGCCATAATCGTTGTTGGAAATATAGGCACGGGCTGCATAGATAATGTCTGCCTTGCCTTCGGCAATGGCCTTGTCACAGGTTTCGGGATAATGGAAACCGCCAATGACGCCGATGACCAGATCCGGCACATGCTTCTTCATGTATTCGCCAAACTTCAGGAAGGGAGTTTCCTGGAGCTCAAAGCCGATGGGATGGGCATGGTCCACCTCGTTGGCACGAAGCTGCACGATGTTGATGTATTTTTTCGCCTCATTGAGGAATGCAGCGGATTCTTCAATGGTATAGCCGCCTTCCAGGTCGTCGGCGGACCACTGGATTTCCAGAAGCATGTTCTTACCAACCTTCTGACGAATACGCTCCAAAACCATCAGCGGGAAACGCATCCGGTTCTCCAGGCTGCCGCCAAACTTGTCCGTCCGCTTATTGGTCAGGGGTGAGAACATTTTGGCGGGCAGATTGGCGCGGTAACACATATGAATGGAGATCATGTCGAAGTCCAACATCTGCAGAATACCGGCCTGCTCCGCATAGGAATTGGCGATCAGCTCAAACTGCTCCTCTGTGTATTCTACGGGATCGAGGTGGGCAGGAATCTTCAGAATATCGAATTCTGCCGGAGGAGGCGCAGCCAGGCTCTTCGTCTGCTCAAAGGGATCAGGCTGACCCTGCTGGCCCTTGGGTACCATCAGCGGGTAAGCGGAGGGAGGCCCGACAAAAATACCCATGCAGGCGATGGAGTCATAATAGTGGATAGAGTCAGCCAACTGCATCAGATAGTTCTGACAGTTGGTGTCGTAGAGGTCAAAATCGGGGAAATGACCAAAATCCAGGTTCATGGGAAGCTGCTTCCCATGGGAGAAGTTGTTGATGCCCATGCAGGTGACGATGGCGGCGCTTTTGGCCTTGTTCTCATAATGGGCAATGACGGAATCTGCGGGATAGGTCTCAGGGCCCTGCAGGAAGTGGGGCAGGGAGTTGGAAACACACATTCTGTTTTTCAGAACGTAGTTGCCTACCTTGAGGGGCTCCAGCAGATGTTTAAACTTTGGTTCGCTCATGGCGGATCCTCCTTTTCTAGAATCGGCGCTATTATAGCACAGAAAAAGACATTTTGCACAAGGAAAGCATAAATGGGTGCAAATGATAACAAATGACAACCGGAAAAATTGGCGGCCATGGGCCGCCAATTAAATGTGATCCATATTATCCCTGGGTTGGTGTACAATTACGATCGAACAGGGTGCGATAGAGCATATTGAGCCGGTTCCAGGTGTGCTTATCCATGGTGCCCGTTTCCGGCAGACCGGCGTAGTGCTGGAGGTGTCGGAGATTGTCTGAGGTCCGGGAATCCAATGTACCCGAAACCGGAGCAGCGGAAAAGGATGAGTACTTCTGACCCAGGGACACAAACATGGATTGGGCCAACCCCACATGGGGATGGGACTGTCCCGGATAGATCACCAGCTGGGCTGGAAACCAAACGACACCGGACTGCGTTTGGGACAGCAGGGGAAAGGCAAGATTGTAGGCGCGGACAATGGCACGAAAGGTCTTGTCATCAGCTGTACCAGTGACGGGGAGGCCTTGTTCCTTCTGAAACTGGGAGACGGCTTTTTCCGTAGAGTCCCCATAGATCCCGTCGGGGATTACGGCTACCTCCGCACCGCCGGCAAAGGCGATGGCGCGCAGCATACGCTGGAGGCTTCGGATGGGAGCATTGATAACCGGATCTTCTTGCATAGCGGATCAGTCCTTTCCTGTTGGGTCTTTCAAGCCGGGATACAGCACATATCCCGGATATTGACGATGCCGAACCTGCTTTGCTTTTCCGTTGGATTGGGCCAGCAGGGTCAAATAGTCCCGGGTACTGGGATCCGGCTGGCCGGTGGGACGCAGACGAAGCTGGTTTTGCAGTTTGGCGATGGCACGGGTAGTGCTGCGGTCCAGTACGCCGGTGACACGGGGGGGATCCAGAGATGCAAACACCGGTGCCACAGAACGGAGGGCCCGCTGGACGTCCGCGATGGTACGCACTGCTGTTTCGGAGGTTTCAGGGAACAGGGTGTTGTTGTCCAGCACCGTATCGGTGATGCCGGAGAACCGATTGACGATACTGTTCCAGGTGGAGACTCCCACTAGACCGCTGGGGGTAAGACCCGCATAGCGCTGATAAGCCAACACTGCGTCCCGGGTGCCGATGCCGTATTGTCCGTCGATGGTAACCGGGGGCACTTCCGGAATAAAGTCCGAAAGTACATTGAGCATGTACTGGAGTTGGGAAACGGCCTCCCCAGAGCTGCCCAGGGAGAGTACATTGGGCAGATCATAGGAGCCCAGCATATACTTCTGCCCTTCGGACTGAAGCTCTGCCAGCTTGGTGACAGCCACATAGATGGAGATGATCTGATACCAGGTGGCAGGTCCTACAATACCGTCCGGTGTCAGATTGAAGATTTTCTGGAAGGCGATTACAGCTTCCTCTGTACTGGGGCCAAACAGACCGTCCAACGGATCAATTTTTGGAATGGCGGGATAGTTCTTGGCAATACGGTTCAGGCCGCCTTGGAGCTGGAGCACCGCTTCCCCTGCAGAGCCCAGACGCAGGGGTGTACCAGGGTAGGAGGGGGTCAAACCCCGGACCGGCACGTTGCTGACCACTTCGATGTCGTCACCATAATAGGCCCGTAAAATGTCGATGTAAGAATACCCGTTTCGGGCCAGGTCCTGACTGCCCCACTGGCTCATGCCGGGACAGGTAACGGTGGTACCATTACAAAAGGAGGCGGCCAGGGGTTCGATGGAATCCACCCTGCGGATATAGCTTTGAAGCATTTCGTCCACGAGAGTGCTGATGTTTTCAAAGATGTCCCGACCGTGGATGTATTTTTGATCGAAGGCTGTGGAGCTGGTGATGTCAAAATCATAGCCCCGGCTGGGATAGTGCTCCAGATAGATCCGATTTAGAGCAAAGGAGATCTGGGCCAGAATATTGGCCCGCAGAGCCTCCTCTTCCCAGGTGGGATAGACCTCGCTGGAGGCCACGTTTTTGATGTAATCCCGGAAGGGAACCGTCACGTTTTCCGCAGCCTCGTCGGGCCGACCAAGATGGACGGTGATGGTTTCCGGAATATAAGGAACGGTATAGTCGGTCAAGGCCTGCCTCCTTCCCATATGGGCTGGGGCGTGAAATCGTATTCTTGCTGGCCCTCCAACTCCGGGTCTAGCTGCCGATTTGGCAGCATCTGCACGTTCTGAATGGTCAGTATGCCCGGAAAGAGCTGTACGCCGTTGAGGACGACCCGCTCAAATTCTGGATGATCAATGATCACCCGAAGCCCCACCCAGGGTTCAATTTCGTTTTCTGGCGCCTGTCCTAGAGAGACGTCCTTGGCGGGGAGGACCAGCGGCGGCGTCTGGCCGGATTCGTCGGTCACAAGGACGCCCAACAGTTCTCCCGGCGGATCCTGCTGCTCGATGACAATGGTAGCGCCTTCAATGGGGATAATTGCGTTGGAGGTGTAGACGCGAAACTGTATGCTGCC
>CBCTLT010000224.1:0-3824 GCA_965147785.1 uncultured Oscillospiraceae bacterium | reverse complement strand
TGGCCATCAGCGTCATATTTGACGAGCTGATTTCCAGAAACCCCAAAAACGATAAACTGGTCTTTGGGTTTACGGGACTCCAGGTCGGACTCTTTGCCATGTTCTATTCTGTGCTTTCCGGCGTGGAGAGCAGCATCTCCTATTGCCTGAATTTCCTCAAATGGCTGCCGGGATGGCCCTGGGGGTAAAATAAATCAGGGATATTGATAGATATTTGATGACCTCGAACAAAGGAGAATCCAGCTTGATCAATTATCATTTTCATTCCCGGTGCTCCTTTGATGCGGAATACCCACTGACGGAGATGTGCCAGGCGGCCAAGGCGGCTGGGATCACCCATCTGTGCCTGACAGATCACTGTGACGTAGTGGATGAGCAAGGAAAGCCCTGGGACGGGTTTGATTGGACCGCAGAGGATCGGGAACTTCAAGCCTCTCGGCAGGCCTTTCCGGAATTGGAGATCCGCCGTGGGGTGGAGTTGGGCCAGGCAATTCTGCGGCCGGAGGCTGCGGACCGCGTACTGGCAGAGCCAGGGATCGACTTTGTGCTGGGGTCCATGCACAATAGCCGGTCTGGAACAGATTTTTACTATATGAAATTCGCGGACAAGGGGCAGTGTCTGAAACTGCTGGAGGAATATTTGGAAAGCCTTCTGGAGCTGGCGGGGACCAACTGGCTGGATTCCCTGGCCCATCTCACCTATCCTATCCGCTATATGAGAGCTCGGGACGGGGTGGCGGTGGACTTCCATCCCCTGGACGACCTGGTGTATGAGATTCTCAAAAAACTGGTGGAGCGGGGGAAGGCACTGGAGCTCAATACCTCGGGCTATCGCCGAAATCAGGGAGAGCCGCTGCCGCCGGAATATATGCTTCGGATGTACCGGGAACTGGGCGGCGATCTGATCACCGTTGGCAGCGACGCCCATAAACCTGGGCAGATGAACGACGGACTGGAACAGGGCATGGCGCTGCTGCAGCGCTGTGGGTTCCGGTATGTGACGCTGTATCAAAATAGAAAACCACAACAGATGAAAATGGAGGAAGTCATATGATTGCAATTGCGTGCGACCACGGCGGATATGCGCTGAAGGAAACGGTCAAAAAACACCTGCTGGAGCTGGGATATGAGGTTCGGGATTTCGGCACCGATTCTCTGGACAGCTGCGACTATCCGGACTATGCGGCACCGGCAGCCCAGGCGGTGGCAGATGGTACCTGTGAAAAGGGAATTGTAATTTGCACCACGGGCATTGGCGTGTCCATTGTGGCCAATAAAATTAACGGAATCCGCTGTGCCCTGTGCTCCGACATTTTGTCGGCAGAGATGACCAGACGGCACAACGATACCAATATGCTGGCCATGGGCGCCGGGATTGTAGGAAGCAATCTGGCACTGGCCATTGTGGACAAGTGGCTCACCACGGAATTTGAGGGCGGCCGCCATCAGCGTCGGGTGGACAAAATCATGGCGCTGGAGCAGCGTTGAAGTTGTGATATGAGAATGCTGCATCAAACCGCCCGACCCTTGACGGAAGGGGACCGGGCGGTCTATCTGGAGATGTGCCGGGAGTTTTATCATTCTCCGGCGGTGCTCCATCCGGTGCCGGATGTGTATTTTGAGCGGACCTTCGATCAGATTGTATCAGGAAGCCCCTTTGTTAAGGGGTTCCTGCTGAAAAAGGATGGGGTCACCGCAGGCTATGGACTGCTTTCCGTGACCTATTCCCAGGAGGCCGGCGGAGAGGTTTGGTGGCTGGAGGAGCTGTATATTCGGAAGGAATTTCAAGGCCAGGGACTGGGGGGCGGATTTATCCGCTATCTTAAATCCATTCGGCCCCAGCAGGTCACCCGGTTCCGGCTGGAACTGGAGCCGGAAAATACCGGCGCGGGACGGCTCTATGCCCGGGAGGGATTTTCCCGCTTGGGGTACGACCAAATGGTGACGGACTTTTAGCGTAGGGCATGGCGGAATGGCCATGCCGCTTTGCGGAGGACAGAATATGACGCGGGAAAGCTATCTCAAAGAGGTGACCTTGGGGACGCCGGAGCGGGGGGAAATCCAGCTGAGTCCCTATAATAAGGACTGGCCGTGCCAATATGAGGCTGAGGCGGAAAAAATCCGCCGGGCTTTGGGGACCCGGATCCGAGGTCTGGAGCATGTGGGATCCACCTCTGTGCCGGGATTGCCGGCAAAGCCCATTTTGGATATTTTGCTGCTGGTGGAGGATTCCAGCGATGAGAGGGCCTATGTGCCGTTTCTGGAACAGGCGGGGTATGTACTGCGGATCCGAGAACAGGATTGGTATGAGCACCGCATGCTGAAGGGAACGGAGCCGGCGGTCAATCTGCATGTTTTTTCTCAAAACTGCCCAGAAGCCCAGCGAATGATACTGTTTCGAAATTGGCTGCGGCGCTGCCCGGAGGATCGGGAACGGTATGCCGAGACCAAGAAACAGCTGGCACAGAAAACCTGGAAATACGTCCAGGACTATGCGGATCAGAAGACACAGGTGGTCCGACAGATCATGGCGCGGGCAGAATCGGCGGAGAAAGACTGGAAATAAAAGAACCTGCTGCGGAAATTGATTCCGCGGCAGGTCTTTTTCACATCAAACAGACTCGATCGTAATGTCTTTGGGGGGCGTGGGGGGTGCAATGTCCTTTTCCAGCAGGAGCAAATGGCCAAAGCGGCCCTTTTGCTTGCGGACTTGATGAAAACCGAACTTGGCATAAAAGCCCAGGGCTTTTGTATTGGTGGGGGCTACGGAAAGCTGAAGCTTTGTGCGGCCCAGCTTTCGATAAAAACTGACTGCATGGCCAATGAATTGAATGCCCAGACCCTTGTGTCGGTAGGGTTCGCGAAGATAGAGAAAGGGAATATAGCCTACACCCTTCTTTTCATCTCGGCTGGGATTCAACTGAATCATACCCACAGGTGCTCGATCCAGGTATCCCACCACCATGGCCATGGGATCATTGCCGATGGTACGCTGAGCGTCCAGCCAAAAGCCGGAGCCGCTGAAGCCTTTGAGATCTCCGTAAACCACCTGCCAGGCGTCCTGTCGATAGCGGATATACTCCTCGGCGGCATCGGCGCCCATGGGGCGAATACAGAGATCTGCCGCAAGGGAAGGTATTCGCAGCAGAGACGAATCCAAATGGCTCGCATCGTTTTGGTATTCCAGGGAGAAACGACCCTGTTCCCAAGTCATCAGAGTCACGGCTGTATTGGTGCTCCGGCCGGTAAGCTCCGGATGATCCATCCCATAGAAAAGCTTAGATAGCACGGCCCGGATGAGAAAACCATGGGCGCAGACGGCAACGGTCTGCCCGTCGCGGGTGGTTACAATATCGGTCAGGGCTGCCACAGCCCGATCTGCCACGCCTTCATAGGTGTCCGCACCAGACAGGTGCCAGTGCTGAGGATCCTGGGAAAACAGACGCATTTCCTCCGGGTGATCCGCCGCAACGGTACCAAAGGGTTGGTCCTCCCAGGGGCCCACATTCACCTCCCGAAGCCGCCGGTCTGTGTGAAGGGGGAGTCCCTTTTGGCGGCAGAGCACTGCCCCAGTTTCCATGGCCCGGCATAAATCGCTGGAATAGACCCCGTCCAGGGGGATATCCGCAAATCTGTTGCCCAAGGCCGCGATTTGCCGCCAGCCCAGTTCCGTGAGGGCGGAGTCCCTGTTTCCGGCCATGCGGCGGTAGAGATTGCCCTCTGCCTCTCCGTGCCGGATCAGATAAAGCTTGACCATGGGTTACCAGACCTCCAGGGCGCCGGTGAGGGAGGAGACCTGAGAAACTCCGTGTTTGCGGCAGAAT
>CBCTLT010000223.1:0-3829 GCA_965147785.1 uncultured Oscillospiraceae bacterium | reverse complement strand
TGCCATTTTATCTGCGGCGGTGGCCACGGGCTGCGACGGGCTGCATCCGGGCTATGGGTTCCTGTCCGAAAATCCGGAGTTCGCGGATCGCTGTGCAGCCGCGGGAATCCGATTTATCGGCCCCAGCGGCTACGTCATCCGGACCATGGGGGATAAAGCTGCCGCCAAGGCCTTGGCAAAACAGACTGGCGTTCCCGTGGTGCCGGGGTCCGATGGCACCGTGGAAACGGTACAGGAGGCCCTGGAGATCGCGGCGGCAGTGGGCTATCCGGTGCTGTTGAAGGCTTCGGCAGGGGGCGGCGGCCGGGGACTGCGGCAGGTGGAGGACCCTGCCCAACTGGAGGAAGCGTTTCATGAGGCCCAGAACGAGGCCATCTCCTGCTTTGGAGACGGCAGCATGTATCTGGAAAAGCTGATCCTCCACCCAAGACATATTGAGGTTCAGATCCTGGGGGATACCCAGGGTCATGTGGTCCATCTGGGGGAACGGGAATGTTCTCTCCAGCGCCGCAGGCAGAAGCTGATCGAGGAGGCCCCCTCCCGGGGAATTACCCCGGAACTTCGGGCAGAGATGGGGGAGATGGCAGTCCGGCTGGCCAAGGCTGCCGGATATGTCAGCACCGGCACGGTGGAGTTTGTGCTATCTCCGGAAGGCCGGTATTATTTCATTGAGATGAACACCCGGATCCAGGTGGAACACCCTGTGACAGAATTGGTGACGGGGGTGGATCTGGTGAAAGAACAGCTGCGGATTGCTGCAGGGTTGCCTCTATCGGTGACCCAGGATCAGGTTCGAATCAAGGGCCATGCCCTGGAGTGCCGCATCAATGCTGAGGATCCGGAGCGGGATTTTTGCCCCTGCCCCGGTACCACGGAGTTTCTCCATCTACCCGGGGGACCGGGTATTCGGGTGGATTCGGCTCTGTATGCTGGCTGTCAGGTGCCCCCTTATTACGATTCCCTGGTGGCGAAGGTCCTTGCCTGGGGAGATACCCGGCTGGAGGCCATCCGCCGGATGCGTCGGGCTCTGGAGGAACTGATTATTGAGGGATATCCCACCAATGCGGCCCTCGATCATCTCATCATGCACGACGTGGAATTTGTCAGCGGTCGGTATGACACCGGGTTTTTAGATCGCCGTCTCAAGGTTCTGATGGAGACGGAGCAGACCTGTGACCGGCTGCTGGGCGCCGGAAAGGAGCAGGCATGAATAAATTCTTTGTGCAGCGTCGGGACCGGATGCTGATCTATCAGGCCATGCGGGAAGGAAAGATTACTGCTACGCGGAAGGGCATCTGTCCTCAGTGCGGCCAGGAGAGCAGCAGCCTAGCGTGGAGCGATGGGGCACAGGTCTGCCCCAAATGCGGCTACCATCGTCCCATTGGTGCCTATTACAGGCTGTCTCTGCTGCTGGACCCGGACACCTTCCGGGAATTGAAGATTTCCCCGGTGTTGGAAGATCCACTGGAATTTCCCGGCTATGAAGAGAAGCGAGCGCAGTGCCGGGAACGCACGGGCCTTCCAGACGCTGCGGTAGCGGCCCTGGGAAAGATCCAGGGCAATGAGGCCGTGTTCGTGGTGCTAGACAGCCGGTTCCTCATGGGCAGTATGGGAACAGCGGTAGGAGAAAAGGTGACGCTGGCTGCGGAATATGCGGAAAAGCATAAACTGCCCCTGGTGATTTTTTCTGCCAGCGGTGGGGCCAGAATGCAGGAGGGGATTTTCTCTCTGATGCAGATGGCCAAAACTGCCGGCGCCATTGCCCAGTTTCAAAAAAAGGGTGGGCTGTTTATCTCCTGCCTGACCCACCCCACCACCGGTGGTGTGACCGCCAGCTTTGCCTCTTTGGGAGATATTATGCTGGCCGAACCGGGGGCGCTCATCGGCTTTGCCGGCCCGAGGGTGATCGAGCAGACCATCGGCGAAACGCTGCCGGAGGGCTTTCAGCGGTCGGAATTTCTGCTGGAGCACGGGTTCCTGGATCAGATCGTACCCCGGGGGCAGTGGCGGCAGGTGCTGACGCGGTTGCTGGAACTCCATGAGAGAAGGGGGCGGAGCCAATGACGCCGGAAGAAATCGTGGCGCTGGCCAGAAATCCAGGCCGGCCGGGAATTGTGGATTACATCGGCGCGCTGTTTACAGACTTTTTTGAACAGCGGGGAGACCGTGCATCCCGGGAGGACGGAAGCATCCTGGGTGGAATTGCCCGATACCATGGCCAGCCGGTCACGGTACTGGGACATCGGAAGGGCAAGGATTTGGAGGAGAACCTGCGGTGCAATTTTGGAATGCCGGGACCGGAGGGCTATCGGAAGGCCCGGCGAATTCTGGAGGCGGCGGAGAAATTCGGCCGCCCGGTGATCACCTTTGTGGATACCCCCGGGGCATACCCCGGAAAGGAAGCAGAGGAACAGGGACAGGGAGAGGCCATCGCCCGGTGCATTGCGGAGATGAGCGGCCTTACGGTGCCTGTGGTCTGTGTGGTCACCGGGGAAGGCGGCAGCGGCGGCGCACTAGCGCTAGCGGTGGGAAACCGGGTGCTCATGCTGGAAAACGCCATTTATTCGGTCCTGTCCCCCGAGGGATTTGCCTCCATCCTCTGGAAGGACGCCTCACGCAGTGGGGAGGCCTGCGGTGTCATGAAGCTGACGGCCCAGGATTTGCTGGAGGGCGGTGTAATTCACAAGGTCCTGCCGGAACCACCCGGTGGAGCGCATACCGATTGGGCAGCCGTATTCCAGTCGGTGGATCGTGGAATTTTTGAGGCGCTGACGGAGCTGGGAAAATGCAAGGGAACGGTCCTGCGGCAGCAGCGGCTGGCCCACTTTCGTGGAATTGGACAGCCCAGGAAGGAGCGTAAAAAATGAAGATCATTGCCACTGGTCGCTGCTTGCCAGCGCGAGAGGTCACGAACGATATGCTGAGTCGGCAAGTGGATACCAGCGACGAATGGGTATTTAGCCGTACTGGAATCCATGCCCGCCGGTTTTGCACGGAGGAGTCAGGGGTGGATCTGGCGGAACAGGCGGCCCGCCGGGCCATGGAACAAAGGAAAATCGCCCCGGAGGAGATCTCCGTCTGTCTGGTGGCCACGTTCAGCCCGGACTACGCCACCCCATCCACTGCCTGCCTGCTGCAAAAGCGGCTGGGACTGGGGGAGAATACTATCTGCTTTGATCTCAACGCCGCCTGTGCCGGGTTTCTCTATGGCCTGAAAACGGCGGACAGTCTGCTGGCGGACCGCAAAGGATATGGCCTGGTGATCGGCTGTGAGGTCATCAGCCGGGTGCTGGACATGGAGGACCGGAATACCTGCGTGCTGTTCGGAGACGGAGCCGGTGCGGCGATCATTGCCCGGGATGCTTCACCCTTTCCTACCGTGTTTGGAACCCGCAGCGATCTGTGCATCTGGGTTCAGGGGCCAGGACCGGAGCGGGCGAAGGTCCATATGGACGGGAAAGCGGTATTCCGGTTTGCTGTGGACATCGTGGAAAAGTCCATCCGGCAGCTGCTGGAACAGCAGCAGCTGGACATTGACGATGTGGATGTGGTGCTGTGCCACCAGGCCAACAGTCGGATCATTGACTATGTGCAGCGGAAGTTGGCACCAAAGCGGTGCCGGTTCTTTAAAAATATCGAACATTTGGGAAATACCTCTGCCGCCAGCATCCCGCTGGCGCTGGATGAGATGCGTGAGGCGGGACTGCTGAAGGACGGAATGCGGATTATCGCCGTGGGCTTTGGCGCAGGGCTGACCTGGGCAGGGGCCATGTTCGAGTGGTAACGAGAAGGAGATGCGTATATGAATTGCAAGGAACTGCTGGGGACG
>CBCTLT010000222.1:0-3840 GCA_965147785.1 uncultured Oscillospiraceae bacterium | reverse complement strand
GATACATGGACATCCAAACCTCCTCATGTGGAAAAATCCTCCGGTCTGCGACAAGACCGCACACCCACCGTCGAATACGAGACTATGCCCGGAACCCGTACAGCCAGCTCGGAAGCGGCGTGCCCGCGGCACACGAAAAGATCCACTTAATGCTGCTCGGTTCCCCGCCTGACATGGTTCGTGGGATTTCGTTGCGCGGGACCGATTCCTCATCACCGCTTATATGGGTCAGACAACACAGTTCGCTCCTCGGGTGGGACTTCATCCCTGCTGTAGCGGATTGCAGGCAACAGGGCACCGCTAACTCCCCGACTAGTGCGGCCTTGTCCCAGACCGAAGGTCCAGAACAAAGCGAAACAAGTATACTATACTTTTCCCCGTTTTTCAAGGGAAAAATGCGTGATTCATTGCATCTGACGTATCTGCATTCTCATAATCTATCCTCCTCGCATCCTGTCAAGACAGAGAAAGTGCCTCGCCGGGAGACCACTCCGGCCAGGCACTGCTCTAAAACGTAAGAGGGAGAAATGAAAAAGAAATATTATTCCTTGCATTTTTAGTATAGCCCTAAAATATTACGAAAGTATATTACTTTCATGTTTCTTTTATTAAGTTTTCACACCATTTTTGTAATCTCCTCGATCAAAACACGAAATTCCCCATCGTTTTCCCAGGTTTGCGAAAACAGGTTTTACTTTGGCTTCTGAATATGCTACACTATAGAAAAACGTGCTGAAAGGAGATCTTTCCTATGTCACCTGCTAAAGTCTATTATTCCGACCTTCGCGCCACCCCGGAACTGAATCTTCCCCAAAAGCTTCGGAAGCTGATTTTCGCCGCCGGCATTGATTCCATTGATTTCAACCGTCAATTTACCGCCATCAAAATGCACTTCGGAGAGCCGGGTAACCTGAGCTTTCTCCGGCCCAACTGGGCCAAGGTGGTGGCAGACGCGGTAAAGGATCTGGGCGGTATCCCCTTCCTTACCGACTGCAACACCCTGTATGTGGGCCGCCGGAAAAACGCACCGGATCATCTGGACGCCGCCATGGAAAACGGCTTTTCTCCCCTTTCCACCGGATGTCAGATCCTCATTGCGGACGGCCTCAAGGGCACGGACGAGCGTCTCGTTCCCGTGGACGGAGAATATGTCCAGGAAGCAAAAATTGGAGCCGCTGTCATGGATGCGGACATCTTCATTTCCCTGAACCACTTCAAAGGCCATGAGATGGCCGGCTTTGGCGGAGCTCTCAAGAACATCGGCATGGGCTGCGGCAGCCGGGCAGGCAAGATGGAGATGCACGCTGCCGGAAAGCCGGAGGTCAACCAATCCCTTTGCGTAGGATGTGGAAAATGTCAGAAAAACTGCGCCCACGATGCCATTACCATTCAGGATCGGAAGGCCAGCATCGACCACAACAAATGTGTCGGCTGCGGCCGCTGCATCGGTGCCTGTCCCATGGACGCCGTCCACGCAGGCTTTGACGAGGCCATTGATGTGATGAACTGTAAGATCGCGGAATACTCCAAAGCCGTTCTGGATGGCCGCCCCAGCTTCCACATTTCTCTGGTCATTGACGTTTCGCCGGAATGCGACTGCGACGCCTACAACGACTATCCCCTGGTCCCCAATGTGGGAATGTATGCCTCCTTTGATCCGGTAGCTCTGGATCAAGCCTGTGTGGACGCCGTCATGGCCCAGCCCCCGTTGCCCGGCTCTGCTGCCGCCGGTTCCCATGTCCACCAGGATCACTTTAAGATGAAGCATCCCGATGCCGACTGGAAGGCGCTGCTGGCTCATGGCGAGAAGATCGGTCTGGGCACACGACAGTATGAATTGGTCCGGGTCTGAGAAAAGAGGTCTTGCATGAGTCAAAACCAAACTGCCCAGCGGGCAGATGTGTTGGGTACGGAGCGCATTTTCAAGCTGATCCTCCAGTACGCTCTGCCCGCCATCGCCATGATGCTCATTAGTTCCCTCTACAACATTGTGGACAAGGCCTTTGTGGGAAATTTCGTAGGACAGCTTGGGATTACGGCTACAACCGTATGTAATCCAGCTGTTCGAATCATTGATGCGTTTGCCATGCTGGTGGGCGCCGGCGGTTCCACACTGCTGGCCCTCCGACTGGGAGAAGGCCGCAGTGAAGAAGCAGAATCCATTTTAAATAACAGCTTCTTACTGCTGATCCTTGTCTCTCTGTGTCTGATTGCTTTGGGCTACGCCTTTACCGAGCCGCTGCTCCGGTTGTTCGGCGCTGGGGATCAGGTGATGCCCTATGCGCTGAGCTATATGCGCGTGGTGTTGATCGGTTCCTTCTTCAATTCCACTGCCAACGGTTTCGGCCTCTTTGTTCGGGTGGACGGCAGCCCCAAGCGCATGATGATCTGCTCTGTCACCGGCTGTATTCTCAACATCATTCTGGATCCCATCGCCATCTATGTATTTCAGTGGGGCATTGCCGGCGCAGCTGCCGCCACGGCCTTCTCTCAGATCGTCTCCGGCTGCATGGTGATCCATTACTTTACCTTGAGCCGCAGAAGCACCATGAAACTCCGGCTCTCCCTGCTTCGGCTCTCTCGATCCACCACCGCAAAAACTGCAGAACTAGGATTTTCCTCCTTTCTCCAGCAGTTTACCGGCAGCCTGTCCCAATCGGTCCTGCTCTCCTGCCTGGCCATCTTCGCCACGGCACAGACGGTCTCCGGCGATGTGGCCCAGGCCTCTGTGGGCATCACCATCAGCATTGGCCTGTTCTTTCTGCTTCCCGCCATTGGCATCTCTTCTGCCATTCAGCCCATCATCGGCTATAATTACGGCGCAAAGAACTATCACCGGGTAGTGGACACGCTGAAAACCGCCACGGTTTTCGCCATCATTATGCTCACCATCGGCTGGATCATCATTCTGATCTTCGCTGAGCCCCTGTGCCGCATCTTTGGGTCCAGCGGCAGCGATCTCCAGCACGCCGCCTATACCATGCGGGTTTACAATTTGCTGCTGCCTCTGGTTCCCTTTACCAACGTGGGTTCCGGCTTCTTCCAGTCCATTGGACAGCCCAAAAAGGCAATTTTTATCAGCCTTTCCCGGCAGATCCTATGCCTGATTCCCATGGTTCTGATTCTGGGCTCCATTCTGGGTCAGAACGGCGTGCTCTACGCCCTGCCTGTGGCGGACGTGGTCTCCTCCGCCACCGCCCTGATCCTGATGCTGCATCAGTGCAGATGCCTGCGCCGGGACGCGGAAATGCCGGTTTCTCTTGAATAATTTCATACAACTAGTGAACGCGGGTCGCTGCAGCCACACGGCTTCTGCAGCGACCCGCGATTTATCTTCTGCTGATGTTTCGGCTGATCTCCGCCAGCGTATCAGCCGTTCTATCCTGATGCCCCACAGCCAAATCCGCCAGAGACACGATCCCGGTCAACACCCCATCCTGTACCACAGGAACCCGTCGCACCTGGGCCTGACCCATTCGGGCGGACACTGTTCCGGCATCCTCATCTCCATGGGCCACCACAGGCCCCGAGGTCATAATACTAGCCACCGGAACCCGTTTTGGATCAAAACTTGCCGCCATGCAGCGAACCACCAGGTCCCGGTCTGTCAGCATTCCCACCACTTTCCCTCCATCGTCCACCACTGGCAATGCGCCTATATTGTTTCGACTCAGAAGCCTTGCCGCTGTATCCGCCGTTTCGTTCTGCCGGACGGAGACCACCCGGTCTGTCATAATTTCAGAAATCTTCATGGTTTATCCCTCCTGCCCCCATTATGTCCCCGAAACACTTCCATTAGACAGCCTGGCTGCGCCAAAAAAGGACTGCCGTTTTTTCTGT
>CBCTLT010000221.1:0-3848 GCA_965147785.1 uncultured Oscillospiraceae bacterium | reverse complement strand
CCGGGCTGTCCCGGTACAGCAGCGACACAATGATGCTGTTCATACAGACGGACTTACCGGATCCAGTGGTACCGGCAATCAGCAGATGGGGCATCTTAGCGATATCACCGATGATGTAGTTCCCGCTGATGTCTTTACCAGCGGCAAAGGCCAAGGCGGATTTATGGGTCTTAAACTCCTTGGAGCTCAATACCTCTTTGATGGGAACGCTGGTTACGATGGAGTTTGGCACCTCAATGCCGATGGTGGAACTTTTTCCAGGTACTGCGGCCACATGGACGCTGGTGACGCCCAATGCCAGGGCAATATCTTCATGGAGGGAGGTGATTTTGCTCATTTTTACACCGGGCCGCAGTTCCATTTCATACCGGGTCACTGCCGGGCCCCGGACCACATTGCTGATTTTGCTGTCCACGCCAAAGCTTTCCAGCGTCTCCTCCAAGCGCCGGACATTGACCCGCATTTCCTCGGTATTATCCGCCTTGGATTCCATTGCCTCCGCCAGCATACTCATGGGCGGATACTGATAGACCGGCTTCTCCTGGGCCTCCGCGTCAGACTTAGCCTCGATCTCCATGGCCACTTGGACCGCAGCCTGCTTGGCTTCGCCATGGGAGACCTTCTGCTCCTTCATGACCTCCAGTACATCCTCCGAAAGTGCCCCTTTTGAATATGGCTCCTCAGGATCATGTTCCGGCATAACCTTCAGTTCGTCCAGAGTATCCAGCAAATCCTGCTCCTGTCTCACCTGGTCCTGGACCTGGGCCGTATAGTCGCTGGAAAGAGGGATGTCAAAGGGAGAGGTATCCTCCAGCTTTTTCGTTTTCTTCGTACGCTCCTTGGATTTTTTCCCCAAGAACAAAAGGTCCTCATCCAAAGCACCAAGATCATCCAAGGACATCTGATAGTTTCCCTTCTCTGGTCCCAAAGGAAGATCAAAGCTTTCCTGTCGCTTGGGTGCTTTCATCGTTCTGACCTTTGGCCGAACCACAGGTTTGGCCAAAACACGGAGATCCGCTTTGGTATCATAGGGTTCCGGTTCTGGTTCTTCCTCCTCCAGTTCCGCCATCAGCTGACGGCGTTTTTCCGCTTTTTTATGGATGATACTAGCTGCGGAGATACGGAACATCAGGAATACCAGCACCAGCAGGATCAGCACCAGCACTGGTATTGCACCGCCCTTGCTGATCATATATTGTAGTCCTTGGGAAACCAGTCCCGGCAGCAACCCGCCGGAGGCCCCTTCTGTTCCCGTGGACCACAGCGCCTTAACCATAGCCAAGCCGGACTGAAAGGTAATCCGGCAGATGATGGTATGGAGCAGTGCGCTGAATATCACCACAGTCAGTCCGGAGGCCGTCAGCCGCCAGAACACGGGCTCCCGATGGAGAAAGAAGAGCAGCCATGCCATGTACAGCAGTGCCAAAGGCAAAAGCCAATATCCATAGCCCAAGAGGCCCTGGGCAAATTGCCGCAGCAGATCCAGCATCACCGCATGGATCCCGAACATGCTCAGCACCAGGAACAGCGCAAGAAACACCAGGACTACAGCCCCAATGAGCCGTGCCATTAGGGAATCCCGTTTTTTGGGCTCCGAGACGTTTTTCCCAGCCGCCTGTTTGGCTTTGGACTGCTGGGCGTTCTTCCCCTTCTTTTCTCCGTCCTTTTTGGATGCAGCAAAACGCTGTGCCATGGAATCCCTCCTTTAAGCGATCAATGAAAGCAAGAGCGAGATAAGACCTGCGCCCCAACAGTAGTAAGCAAAGCCGCCGAAGTGGCTTCTGGCTGCCAGATAGCGCAACAGACGAATGCTGAAATAGCCCGAGATGGCGGCAGCCAGCATACCACAGAGATATTTGGGCACCATGGCCAGGCTGACGGAGGCCTGTGCCGCCCCTGCCAGACTGACAACCACAGCCCCCAGCACCGCCGGTATGCTGAGCAAGAAGGAAAACCGCACTGCAAAGCTGCGTTTGAACCCACACAGCATTCCCACGGATATAGTAGCTCCTGCCCGGGAAATCCCGGGGATCACCGCAATAGCCTGGGCAAGGCCCACAAGAAAGGCCTGCAGCGCATTGGTCTCCCGTAGGCCCCGGTAGCTGGTTCCATACCGGTCAGCCAGATAAAGCAGCAGTCCTGTCACCATCAGCATGAGACTTACAAAAGGTGTGTGCCGGTAAAGCACTTCCACATATCCGCGAACTGGAAGTACCAGCAGCAGCGGCAGCGTACCCACGATAAGAAACACCGCCATACGGCGGCGGTCAATATTGCGTTTTTTGGTTGGTCCTTTATCAGCACCAATCCCCACAAGCCCCAGACCTCCGCGAACGATGGCCCGAATATCTCTTCGATAGACCATAAATATGGAACAAAGCGTTCCCAGATGGAGCAGTACATCCAGCAGCAGATCCGCCTCTTCTATCTGAAATATATTTTGCAGCAGCGCCAGATGACCAGAGCTGGAGATGGGAAGGAATTCCGTGATCCCCTGGACCAGGCCAAGCAGCACCACGGTCAGATACGACATGGAAATCCCCCCCGCAGCAAAGCACTTTATTATATCATGAGTTTATGTATTTTTCCACTTTTTCTTGCAGAGGAAACAGGTTTTTCAGGATACGGCGCCATGGAGCTATTCCGACGCCATCAATCGATACACGAGCTCCGCCATAATCTCCATTTCTCTCAGCGTGGTGTACTCCCGGACGCTATGGATCTCGTGCATTCCTGTGGCAAGGATCAAGCAGCGAATCCCATGTGCCGACAGAAAGCTAGCGTCGCTTCCTCCGCAGGCCGCCTCAAACACCGGTGTGATCTCAAGCGCGCGACAGGCTGAGGCAAATCTTTTGCAAATCGGATCCGACTCTTCC
Source organism: uncultured Oscillospiraceae bacterium (assembly GCA_965147785.1). GTDB lineage: Bacteria > Bacillota > Clostridia > Oscillospirales > Oscillospiraceae > HGM13006. The sequence continues at coordinate 972 of CBCTLT010000221.1, read as the reverse complement.
ACTGCCCATGCGTTATAGACCACAGTGGACTCCAAACAGCAAGAACCATGATAGGTTTCCGCCGCCCGGCGGAAGCAATCTTCCATGTGTTCCTTCTGCCGGAGGGCCGATTCGTGGCAGAGGGATCGAGTCTCTCCCTCCACAAAACAGGTCTCCGGCACCGTATTGCCGCTGTTGCCACCTCGGATAATCCCAATATTCGCGGTGGTGTCCTGGTCAATCCGGCCCAGCTTCATCTGGGAGATGGCTTGCGCAGCCATGGCCACGGCATTGATCCCCTGCTCCGGCTGGAGTGCCGCATGGGCCGCCCGGCCCGTCAGATGGGCCATGATCCGGATTCCGGTAGGAGCAGCCAGCACCGCTCGTCCTACAGGACCATCGGTATCGAGAACGTAGGCCTCCCGGGCCGAAAGTGTATCATAGCAAAGACGTTTGGCACCCTCCACAAAGTATTCCTCGCTGGCAGTGAACACCACCTCTATGGTGCGGTGCGGCTTCCCTTCCGCCTTGAGCCGCCGAAGGGCCCACAGCAGTTCCACAATCCCGGTCACGTCATCGCCGCCCAGAATGGTTTTGCCGTCGGTATGGATCCGTCCGTCTTCCTCCACCAGAACATTCTTGTGTTCACAGGGCGTCACTGTGTCCATATGGGCAGCAAACAGCACAGCAGGGCCTGAAGCAGTTCCCGGAAACCGGGCGTAGAGATTCCCGCTGTCCGTCTCCGGGAAGGCCTGGTCCTCCCAGATTTGGCCCCCCAGAGCAAGCAGTTTTTCCTTCAGACAGCACCGAATCGCATGCTCCTGGCCTGAAGGTACGGAATAAGAGACCAGTTCCAGAAATTCCTGAAGCAAATCCATAAAAATCACCTCAATAGAAAAAGCCGCCGCAAACAGACGTTTGCGACGACGCTGGAGCGGGTGACGAGGCTCGAACTCGCTACCTCCACCTTGGCAAGGTGGCGCTCTACCAGAT
>CBCTLT010000220.1:0-3849 GCA_965147785.1 uncultured Oscillospiraceae bacterium | reverse complement strand
TGCTTGAATAATTTTTGTTTGAAAATATTGTCTAACTTTTTGGGGTCACTTCAGTCACTTCACGCCAGGGGCCTTAGTTTGTATTTCCAGTAGCGGAATGCAGCAAAAGAATTTTTAGGGGAGCAGAAAATGCCTTGACATCCCTCGGGCAGTATATTAAAATGACTTTATCTTCCGGGAATGTTTTCATTAGGGTGAATTGGCCGGAAGCCCATATGCCGCTGTGATGGAATCGGTAGACATCGCGGACTTAAAATCCGCTGGAACTTCAACTTCCGTACGGGTTCGAGTCCCGTCAGCGGCACCACATGGGAGCAAGCTGTGTATCGCTTGCTCCCACGTTTTTTTACATTAGAAGTGTGCTTCCAGGCCCTCGTCGTTTCGAGTAATCCGGCACAGCAGCCCCCGGAGCTGATAGGTTCCCATACAGGGATCATAGGGCGGCTCCATGGAGGTTAGTACGTTGGCGTTTACCGCAAAGGCGCCGAAATAGGGCAGATCCTTGGCATCTGGCAGCCACCACCCAATTTGGACGTTGACCACGCCTGGCTTCATATCCGAAGTGACCCGGGCCTTCTGGGTGATTTTCCCCCGGGGTGTTTCAATAAAGATCCAATCACCGTCGGTGATGCCATATTTTTTGGCGGTGTCGGGATGCAGAGTAGCCAAGGGCTCTGGACATTGCTTCCGCAGGGATGGGATTTGACGGTGTTCCGATAGAAAGAAGCTGTTGATGCGGGTTCCAGTGGTCAATACCAAGGGATAGTCCTTTAGCAGATCCGGCCGGCTCAGAGGACTCTCCGGCAGCTCCTGATAATTGGGCAGGGGATCAAAACCGAAGGATTTCAGGATGGTGGAATAGAGCTCTACCTTGCCGGTGGGGGTTTGGAATGCCTTTTCGCCCCGGGATGCCCGATGGCGATACTGTTCATATTCAATGGGGACCGCCACCCAACCCGTCTCTCGGAGCTGTTCCAGGGTATAGTGTTCAAAACCTGGGAAAGTACGAAGTCGATTCAGTCTTTGATCCAAAATCTCATCTAGAGAGCTGGCGCCCCAATCTTTGCCCAGCCGCTGGCACAGTTCCATAAAGATGGTCTCATCGGTTTTGCACTCCCCCACAGGTGGGACCACGGCCTGCTGACACAGGATCACATGATCGGCACCGCCGGGGCCGCCGGTCAAGGAGTCCACTTCCAACCAGGAACACACTGGCAGTACCACGTCTGCCAGCAGGGCCGAAGGCGTCAGAAACAGATCTTGGCAGCAGATAAAATCCAGGCCCATCCAGGTTTCCAGCGTCTTTTTGCTGTCAGAAAATCCAATCAGCCCATTGTTGCCGCAGAGCATTAGGGCCCGGACCGGATAGGGTTTCCCGGTGCGCATGGCCTCAAATACAGAGGGAATGTGGGCCGAAGAGAAGGGCTTATGGGCGCCGGCAAGCATTTTGTGGTGCTCGCCCAGACGCTTTTTTCGCTGGACGTCACCCAGATGGTCCTCCAGCAGCTCCGGTTCGTCTAGGACATGCATACTTTCAATAAAAGTTCCCTTTTTGTCGATGTTTCCAGTTACCGCCAAGATCAGGGCGATGGCCCGAACGGTTTGGAAGCAGTTGGGGGTGTGTTCAATGGCACAGCCCCACTCCATGGATACGGTATCAGCCTTGGCAATATACCGGGCGGTCTCCCGAATCTCCGCTGCCTCCAGACCGCATATTTTCGCCACGCGTTCCGGCGGATATTCTCGGACCCGTTCTTTCAGGGGCTCAAATCCGTAGCACCAGTTTTCCACAAATTCGTGGTCATAGAGATCTTCAAAAATCAGGACATGGAGCAGTCCCAGGGCCAGGGCGTCGTCGGTGCCGGGTCGAAGCTGCAAAAAATGGTCCGCATAGGGAGATAGATTGTTTTTGCAGGGGTCAACTACCACCAAGCGGGTGCCTTTTTTGAGAGCATCCAGGAAGCAGTACCGGCTTTCCCCGTCGGCCCCGGAAACGCTGGGATTGCAGCCCCAAACCAGCATGACCTGGGGATTGACGTCACTGTAATAATCTGCTGCAGGAGCGTAGCCGAAGGTGACGGCACCAGCATGGATCCGAGGAAAGAAACACTGGGCGGAGCCGGGCTCAAACCAGTTGGGGGTGCCGATGGCGTTGGCAAACCGGGCGGTGTAGGGCAGATGGTGTCGGCCGGTGCCCTGGGCAATGGCCACGGCTTCCATGCCGTATTTCTTTTCTATGCGGAGCAAATTTTCCGCAATGATGTCATAGGCCTCGTCCCAGGTAATTTGCTCAAATTGCCCGCTGCCCCGGGGACCAGTGCGCTTCATGGGATGGGTCAGCCGGTCCGGATGATAGATCAGCTCCTTGCTGAAAATACCCTTGGGGCACATACGCCCGGTATTAAAAACACCCTCCGGGTCAGGACGAATTTTTGTAACCTTTCCGTCCTCCACGGTGACCTGGGCAATGCAGGACCCATGGCAGATATGACAGGCAGTGCGATAGACCTTGGTTTCCATGACGAGTGCCTCCTTGCGGAAATGAAGTTTCTTACCCTGCCATTATAGCACAGGAACAGAAGGAGAAATAGGCCTGCCTTCCCAAAAGCCACATATTTTCTGCCGCCAGCATAGAAACAATTCGTGGGTCAGGACTGTTCGGACAGATAGATCATGACCCGATTCTGGATGATGGCAATGGTATCGTCGATGGATTTGTCCCCAGCCAGCAGAGCTTGGCATTCCTCCGCAACAATGTCCACAATGGCATAGGACATGGATTCATGGGCCGTTGCCCCCAGGTAGTAATCCCGGGTCAGGGCTGCTTCCGCCTCCGTCAGATTGCCGTAGTTCTCAACCTGCTTGTTCAGCTCGTCATCCATGGCCTCCAGCAGCGCAGGACAGGAAAAGTTGGTCTGGCTTTGGGCCGTGGGGCTCCAGAGAAACTTTAAAAATTCCCATGCGCCTTCCTGATTGGACGAAACGGAGAGCATGGCAAAGGTATCAAAACCACGCTGAACCACGCCGCCGTTGCCACCTGCTCCCGGGAAGCCGGCCAAAATCAGATCCTCAGTGCCCCTGGCCGCCAGATCCGGGGCCAAAAGGGTAAAAATGGGGGATGTCTGAGCACGTTCCAGCAGTGCCGTGCCGTCCAGAATGGACCCGGAACGGGGCTGATCCGGGAAACTGTCCCGGCACAATTCCAGAAGCAGCCGGAACTCTTCAGAGTCAAATTGACAGGTCCCGTTGGTTTCGTCCACAAAATGATCGTAGCAGTACAACATGTACTGGTATAGGAATGAGGCGCCGGTGGTGTCGGCAATGGGGGTGACCTCTTCGGGATTGACCGATCGGACAGCCTGGGCAAAGGCCCAAAGATCCCAGCCCTGAACGTCCCCCAGCTGGGAGCGAAGGCCCACATAGCTGATGACGTTGTAGGCGGTGGCGCAGAAATACAGTTTCCCGTCCAGATCCATGGCCTCCAGCAGAGACGGGGACAGGTCTGTCCGATCCAGATCGGGATCGGCGTCCAGCCAGGGGTACAGATCCTCCAGCAAACCCTGGGCCAGGAAGGGATAGACGTCATAGTTGACCGTCAGCAGCAGGTCGATCTGTTTTCCCGTCAGGATGTCCAGTTTGAGCTGTTGGAGCTGAGCATCCATTTCCAGGGCGGAGCTTCCGCTGTAATAGACCACGGAAACATGGTACAGGTCGCTGCGCTGATTGAAATATTGAATGGCCGCATAGGTTGTGCTATCCGCGAAGGTATATTCATTCTCTAGGGTGGCCAGTACCACCTCGGTTTTCTGCACGGCCTCTTCTGGAGAAAGGGGTTCGATGGACAAAATC
>CBCTLT010000219.1:0-3875 GCA_965147785.1 uncultured Oscillospiraceae bacterium | reverse complement strand
ATCCGCGTCGCTGTAGCCGGCATGGAAATACCGCTCCATAATATCTCCCGCTCTGGTCACCGTCAGCACACCTTCCGTAACCAGGTCCACATCTGCCATAAAGGAAATGGGGGGTACCCCATCTGCCGCCGTTTCCGGCAGCGTTTCCACGGGAGTATCCAGCACCCGGGCCACGATATTGGAGGTGGTCCCACCGCAGATGATCTTGTATCCGTCGGCGTCCATAAACTCCCGGACCATGAAGGCGTCGTCCTCCTTATATTCCGGCGGACCATACATAATATTTACCGTCTGCAGATAGGGGATCCGAATCACCATGGCGGTCACATCATCGGTGGGCTTGCCTCCGTAGAGGCTATCCACCGCCCCCACCAGATCCGCCGCCAGACGCAGCGCACTGGAATAGGTATGGGCCCGCTCCGCGAGCCACTTGGCCACGCTATCCCAGGTCCAGTCGAAGGAAAAATGATTGTCCCTTCCAGCGTTCACCGCGCCGTCCGAGGTAACGACAATCACATCTCCTTCCACCAGGGGCAGACTGCTTTCCCAGATTTTCTTCCCCTCCACCGTCCGGTTTTCCCGTTCCGGCTGGACGATCTGTTTGTTCCGAATGATCCAGGCCTGGGGATTGTCAAACTCCGTCAGCCGGGCCTCTCCATTCTGGTCAATGGTCACCACGCTGAAGGTACAGTAGTTGAGGCCTCGTTCCGAGCAGACCGGCAGCGTACGGATCACCGCGTCCACCGCTGATTCCACGCTCTCTCCGCCCATGAGCATGGTGGAGAGAATGGTGGAGCCCATGGTGGAAAGGATGTTGGCTTTGACTCCACTGCCCATTCCGTCCGCAAGCACACCAATAAACCGGTCCTCCGTCCGTTTGGTCTCCACCCGGTCGCCGCAGACCTCTTCTCCGGCATGATTCACACTCCAAAAACCAAAGTCCACATAGATGTTCAAGGCGCATCCTCCTCCCCGAGAATCCGCTGCTTGATCTGGTTCAGCGTTACTTTGGTTTCCGCCGTGGTCTCTCCCAGCAGGAACGCAATCTGCTGGGCCACCGTCATCTGCTTTTCAATGACCTTTTGGGCCATTTCCACGCTCTGTAGCCGGGACCGCTGCAGCTTTGCCTCTTCCTCTTCCTGTTCTGTGATGTCCTGAAAGAGCCCCAGTACCATGTTCAGTTCCTTCAAGGGCACCAGGTTTGCCTCCACCCGCATAAAGATCTCAGGAATATCCATCCGCCTGTTTTTAATCGGAAGCCCCGTATCCAGCACATATTGAAAATCCACCGGATCCATCAATTCAAAGATATACTTTTCCTGCTCCGGCCGGATGGAGAACAGGCTGCTGGCCTCCTGATTGAGCCCCACCACCTTTTGGGTCTCATCCACCAAAATAGCCGCCATGGGCAAGTGCTCATAGAGAACGCTGTATACATCCTGTTTTGCCTCCTGTACCACTTGGCGGCAGAGGCTTACGTTTTCCTTATGTTCCAAAATCGCCTGTGCTCTGGCCCGGCAGGTTTCATAGCCGCAGGCGCCGCAGTTTTTCTGCTGCCTTGGATTGCCCACGCCAATGTGGTAGAGCATCTCCTGGATCTGATCCTCGCTGATCTCCACCGCTGGCACCCTGCGTGCAATGGCCGGATTGGCCATCGCGATCCCCTTGGTGTCAAAATAGGGTTCCCGGCCCTCCTGTTCCAGCTGACGTTCCAGTCGGCTTCTGGCAGCAAATCGCTCTGTGAGTGACAGGCCCCCAGCCGTTCCGCCCACACAGCCGCCGGCACAGGCGTTCAATTCCAGCACGCAGTGATGCACATTGCCCTGCCGTACCTGTTCCAACACTGCCATGCAGCGGTCCATGCCGTCAGCCACCAACCTGCGATAATCGTGCTGGGGCGCATAATAGTCCACACACTCCATCAGACCGCCGGTGACCGCCCCCAGGCAGCCCACGCCTCCGGCTTCCGAAAGCAGAGGCTCCTCCTCACACTCTCTCCAATCCACCCCTTCTTCCTGAAGCCAGTCCAGCAGTTGGGGCAAAGTCAGGACTGCGTTGATCTCCGTGGAGTGGCGCACATCCCTTGCTTCCTGGGTCCGCGCGCCGCAGATGGACACATAGGCCACCGCCGCACTGGTAAAGTCCCGCTTGAGCATCCGGCCATGGGCGATCATATAGGAGGCCACTGGTGCCAGCATCCCCGTAAGCTCCGGGTAATACTGTTCCACCAGATTTCGCACTACAGGACAGCCGGTGAGGATAATGTTCTCCATGCGGTTTTCCCGGAGCAGCCGGGCATATTCCGCCGCAACTGCCGCCACTGCCTCTGAAGCGTCCGCCACGTCCCAGATCCCCAGCTTTTGGGTAGCCGCCGCCAGCCGTTCCAGCGTCAATCCCTCGGGCAGCAACGCCCGGCAAGCCGGATCCAGAGAAAGGATCACCTTTCGTTTTGCCTGCAGGAACCGCTTCACCGCCGTCACCTGGCTGTTGAGCCGAACGGCATTATGTCCGCAGCTCCGATAGCAGATACCGCAGTCCACACAGAGGCTGTCCTCCATGGTTACCGTGCCCTCCCGCAGCTTCACCGCAAATGTGGGACATTCCTGCATACACCGCAGGCAGCTCCGGCACTTGTCCTCCTGGATCTGGTATGCACGCACCGTACTCCACCTCCTGAGCATTCAACGTCGTTTTTCTAATTGGTATTATATCGCAAAAGCTTCGACCGCACAAGCATCAGTAGATCTGTTTTAAAATTTCCCGCCGCAGTCGGAGAATGATTCGCTTTTCCAGTCGGGAGATATAGGACTGAGAGATCCCCAGCATATCCGCCACCTCCTTCTGGGTCTTTTCCTGTCCGCCGTCAATGCCGTAGCGCAGGGTGACGATGGTCTTTTCCTTTTCCGGCAGCCGCCCCAGGGCTTCCCGCAGCAGCCGCAGGTCCACATCGTCCTCCATAGGCCGGGAGACCGCGTCAGCCTCTGTCCCCAACACGTCCCCCAGCAGCAGTTCGTTTCCGTCCCAGTCAGTATTGATGGGTTCATCCAGAGACACGTCCGCCTTGTGGGAGGCAATCTTCCGAATGTACATCAGGATCTCGTTTTCCACACACCGTGAAGCATAGGTAGCCAGCTTGATGTTTTTCTCGGGCCGGAAGGTGTTTACCGCCTTGATCAGCCCGATGGTACCGATGGAGATCAGGTCCTCCAGATTGATGCCCGTGCTCTCAAACCGTCGGGAGATATAGACCACCAGTCGAAGATTGTGTTCAATGAGTGTCTGTTTTGCCGTTTCATCTCCCGCCATCATGGCCTCGATGGCGGCGCTTTCCCGCTGTCGTTCCAGAGGCGGCGGCAGGATGTCGCTTCCTCCGATGTACATGAGCTTCTCCGGCAGCTTCCGCGCCATCAGCCATTTGGTCAGCATCTCGATCATAATACTCCCCCCAGCAGAGCCTCGTAGCCTCCTCCGTCTGACACCGGAACAGGCGAAAACGCCATCAATATGGCTTCCCTCTTTCCTCCGATTTTCGCTTCCTCCGGCCGGATGGCCAGCAGCATGCCCCGCTCCACGCCTACAGTTTTGTACGGAATCAGGCGAGGTCGCAATCTGGGACATTGGACGGCCAACCGTTCCAGCAGTGCCGATGGTTCCCCCAGTTCCTCTTCCGATACTGAGACCCCCGGCAAAAGCCGACACAGGATACTTCCGTCCGCCACCAGTACTGGGCAGCCGGAAATGGGATCTTTCAGGGTGTTTCCCGTATCCCGCAGCGCAGTAAAATCCACCACCTGGTTTCCCATCCGGACGGATACCTCCGCGATGTCGCCGCCATGATGGCACATGCGGCTCAGGCCCCATTTCATCAGGCCAAA
>CBCTLT010000218.1:0-3884 GCA_965147785.1 uncultured Oscillospiraceae bacterium | reverse complement strand
GACAGCAATAAATTAGATCGAAAGGCATACAATGAAACGAGGTGATTAATATGGAAGAAAAGATCAATGAAACGGCGGTTTGGGAGCGGGTGACAGCTGCGTCTGGCGCCAAAAACAGAGGAGAAGGGCCGAATACAGGGCCTATTGGACCGGAACTGCTGACTGCCATGGAGCACAAGGAGAATGCCGTCGCAGCATACCGGCAACTTCTGTCCCGCTGTGGTGGAGCGGGACAGCGTACATTGCGGCGGATATTATCGCAGGAACAGCAGGGACTGCAGCAGCTGTTTGCGTTGTATTATTTTCTTACGGGACAGCGGCCCTGTCTGGGACAATTGACGGTTTCCAGACCACGGGAATCCTTGGCAGAGGGGCTGCAACGTATGATGCGGGAAGAGGAACTTTCCGCAGGTCGATTGGAAGCGTTGGCGGCAAGAAGCACCGGTCAAACACAGGCGCTTCTTTTGGAGCTGTGTCATCAGGAACAGCTCCATTTTCGGCTGTTACTGAAAATTTTGGGATGTTGTATGGACCCATAAAAATTCCGGCAGGAGGCTTCCTGCCGGAATTTTTAATAGAGAGATTAGACGCTTCTGGTATAGAAACGATCCACTGCGGCTTGCTTGATGGCAATGCAGTCCTCGATGCCGAGATCAATGATCTCTTGAACGAAGGAATCCCACTCGTCCATGGAACGCTCACCCACAGCAAATTTGGTGAGGTTTTCGGCGATCAGGGTCTGAATGTCAGAATACATGCTGTAGTATTCCTCACTCTCCTCTGCAGTCATGGAGATGGCGGTGGGCATCTGATAAGCGGAATCCGCATTTTGATCCCAGGTGGGTGCGCACTCAAACTGCAGGTCCATGGTGTAGCTGGAGGGAGTCTCCGGGCACAGCATGGGCATAACGGAATAGATAAACAGGGTGGGCTTCTCCATTTCGGTCAGCTCGATGGTGTTCCAGTAATCGGAATACTGCAGCTTGCCGTTCTCGTCGTAGACATAGGAGCCGTCCTCGTTGCCTTCCACACCCATGGCGGACAGCAGAGCACCCTCTTCGGTAAAGAAGAAGTCCAGATAAGTGGCCAATTTTTCATAATCGGTGTCTGTCGTGGTTACGGAAATGCCTGCCAGACGGCCGGAGATGGGGGACTTGACGGTGCCAAAATGGGTAGTCTCGCCTGGCTCCTTGGTAATGGGAGGCAGAGGGGCAATGGCAAAGTTGGGATCAGTGCTCTGGCCGTCGGAGACATAGTTGGGGACCATATTGGTCTCGCCGAAGAACACGCCGGTGGTGCCGGAGGAGATGGTTCCGCCAAATTCCATGGGGTTCTGGTTCTTGCTCATGAAGTCGGGATGGATAATGCCTTCTGCATAATAGGTGGAGAACATCTCCATGTACTCCTTAAAGCCGGGCTCGATGGTGCCGAACTTCACCTGTCCGTCCACCACATAGTAGGGCTCGGATACCATAGGGAAGGTGGAGAAGGAACCGGAAACGCCGAAACCGGAGCAAAGGGCATTGGAGGTATGGACAATGCCGGAGGTAGCCATCAGCGGCTCTTCCAGACCAAGCTCAGATTGGAAGGCGTGGAGGACTTCATCCAGCTCTTCATAAGTGGTGGGAATATCCAAGCCCACTTTTTCCAGATAGTCGGTACGGATAAATGCACCTTCTGTGGCGCCAGCGGGATAGTTGTTGATGGAGATCAGCTTGGGCATATAGCCGGAATCCGTATGCAGCTCCCGCTTGGTATCTTCGGGAAGCTGGTCATAGCATTCCTTGTAGGCGGGCATATTGTTTTCAACCATGTCCGTCAGGTCAATAAATACGTCGTCCTCAATGGCGGTGTCAAAGGATTGGGTCCACAGCATGCTGACATTGGTGATGACGTTGGGCAGATCATTGGAGGCCACACGCAGAGAGAACTGCTCCGAGTTGGAGTTGGTAGATACACAGACCAGATCCACATCCACGCCGGTCAGTTCGGCAGCTTTTTTGTATGCCAGATTGTCGGCAAACTGGTTGGGCATAAAGGTGGACATATTGTCTGAGAAGGAGACCCACATGGAGAAGGAATAATCCTCGTCAAACAGCGGTAGGTCATAGGTGTAATCGGTGGTGATCAGAGTTCCTTCGGTGGAGGTTTCTGTCTCTTCTACACTGGAATCCAGCGTGGATGCTGGTTCCTCGGCAGAGACAGGCTCCTGGGCTGGGGCCTCGGATTCCTCGGCCGGAGCAGCAGGCTCTGATGCTTCCGGCTGAGCCGATGCGCTTTCCGTTCCAGAGGATGTGGTTTCACCGCCACAGGCGCCAAACAGGGCAATGACCATGACCATGGCTAACAGGACGGCGAGAAGTTTTTTTCCTTTCATAGTGCAACCTCTCTTTCTGAATTCTTTGTTGTATCGCCATACAACAGTATGACTTCGCATTAAATGTACCACAGGTGAAACAGGATCGCAACACTTTCGTAAAAGTTTAGTAATTATGTTTGAAATGTTTTCTATAAAATGTGCAATATGTTGATTATCCTGGTTTTCACTTCTTTCGCTGAAACAGAGACCTTACCGCAAAATATGCTTATCCGAGAGTATGCACGAGAAGAAAAGCACGTTTTGTTGCTTTTGAAAGTAATAATATCAAATTTACTGGGAAGGTTTTGCTTGGATCAGGCTTTGCTTTTTCCAGATACCGGAATAGAAATATATGGCGCTGATGAGGCCGGCAGAAAAGGGCGCCAGCATGCATCCCAGAAAAACCCCCGGGAGCCCCATGCCCAGCACAGAGGAAAACAGCCACGCCAGTGGGATCCGCACCACCAGACCGTCTACGGTGCAGCACAGAAAGGACAGCATGCTGAAGCCCACACCATTGGCCATGGATTGAAATCCATCCAGGAAGCAGTGGGCAATGTAGGCGAAGGACATAAAGCGCAGATATTGGACGCCTACGACAATGACTTCCGGTTCGCTGTTGAAGATGGAAATGATGTAGGGGGCCAGCCGCTGTACCAGGGCGAATATGATTAATTCACAAATCAGATTCAGAAAAACGCACCAATGGACCACGGATTTTGCCCGCTGCTTTTGTTGGGCCCCAATGTTCTGTCCTACCATGGTGGCAGCGGCGGAGGAAAACGCATAGACGGGAAGGGTGGCGAAATTGTCCACCTTACCGCCAACGCCATACCCTGCGGAGGCGGTCACGCCAAAATCGTTGACCAGAGCCACCACGAACAGCATGGAGATCATCAGCATGGAAAATTGCAGGGCAAAGGGAATACCCACCTTCAGCATGGTCTTGAGGCGCTTGCCTACGATTCGGAAGCTTTTCCAGTGAAAATCAAATACAAAGCTTTCCTGATGCCGGTAGAGAAACAGCAATGCCAGACCGAAGGAAAGCGCCTGGGCGATAATGGTGGCAGCGGCAGCGCCCCCAGCGCCTTTTTTCAAGACGCCCACAAACAGCAGATCCAAAACGATATTTGTCACAGTGGAGACCGCCACGAAATACATGGGCCGTCTGGAGTCGCCCAAACCTCGAAGGACTGCGCAGACTGAATTGTACCCGAAGATAAATACAATTCCAATGGAACAAATGATAAAATACCAGTAGGCATCCTGGTAGGATTCCTGGGGGGTATGGAGCAGTCCCAGCAGTGGATTGGCCAGGGTGATACAGGGGATGGCCAAGATAATGCCCAGCAGGATCATAAAGGACAGCATGGTGCCGATGCTCTCCCGTTGGGCCCTTTCGTCCCCTGCGCCCTTGAACTGGGCCAGCATCATCTGTCCGCCCATGGCAAGGCCCATGCCGGTGGAGGTAAAAAGACTGGTGATCTGACTTCCAACAGATACGCCGGAGAGACCGGCAGACCCT
>CBCTLT010000217.1:0-3885 GCA_965147785.1 uncultured Oscillospiraceae bacterium | reverse complement strand
GAAACCTATGTGGCCCGATGGATGCGAGACCGGGCGGAGGATGAATTGATCCCACCGGCGGAGTTGGAGGAAATGATTCGAAGCGTGGAAGCGGAATCCGGCATTGACTTTGCACCGGATCAGAAGCGGGCCATTGCCACAGCGGCCACCCATAAGGTTATGCTCCTCACTGGAGGACCCGGCACCGGTAAAACCACCACGGTCAACGGAATATTGTCCGTATTTGACCAAATGGGGCTTACCACGGAGCTGACTGCTCCAACGGGACGGGCAGCCAAACGATTGGGTGAACTCTGCGGACGGGAAGCCTCCACCATCCATCGGCTGCTTGAGACCCAGTTTGATTCGGAGAGCGGAAGCCTCTGCTTTACCCACAATGAGGCGGAGCCTTTGCGGGCCAAGGCGGTGATCGTAGATGAGACCTCCATGGTGGACATCCTGCTGATGGAATCTCTGCTCCGGGCCCTAAAGCCGGATTGCCGGCTGATCCTCGTAGGAGATCCGGATCAGCTGCCCTCGGTGGGGGCGGGAAATCTGTTTTCCGATCTGATCCGCAGCAGAAGGCTTCCCATGGTTCGCTTGACGGAAATATTTCGCCAGGCCCGGGAGAGTCTTATCGTCATGAATGCCCACAGCATCAATCAAGGAAATATTCCGGAGTTGGGGCGGAAGGACAAGGACTTCTTTATGCTGGTTCGCCGGGAGAATGAGACCATTGTGGAAACTATTGTGGACCTGTGCGTCCGGCGTCTGCCTCAAAATATGCATATTCCCCCGGATCAAATCCAGGTGCTATCTCCCACTCGGAAAACCGATGCGGGGACGGAAGCACTGAATATACGGCTGCAGGCGGCATTAAATCCTCCATCTCCGGACAAGCCGGAGCATAAATACGGAAAAAACGTGTTCCGAGTAGGGGATCGGGTGATGCAAATTCGGAACAACTATGATATAATGTGGACGAAGGTCGAAGGGGTCGGTATGGGGGCCGGGGTGTTCAACGGCGATGTGGGTAAAATCACGGAGATCGACAATGCCCAGGAACTCATGGCAGTGACCTTCGATGATAAGATCGTGGAATACACCTTCGACCTGCTGGGTCAGCTGGAGCTGGCCTATGCCATGACTGTTCACAAAAGCCAGGGCAGCGAATACCGGGCGGTCATTCTGTCGGCGTCCCATGCCAACCCCTACCTGCTCACCAGGAGCATCCTCTATACGGCGGTGACCAGGGCCAAAGAGCTTTTGATCGTGGTGGGGGATCCCTATGTGGTGGCAGAGATGGTGCGGAATAACCGGCAGTCCCGCCGTTATAGCGGCCTGAAGCTTCGTCTGATAGGGGAGGCCTGATTATGGGTATCTTGCAAGCAATTTCGGATTTGCTGTTCCCACCCAGGTGTATGTTCTGTAGAAAGATCCTGCGGACGGGTACGGCCTGCGAGGATTGTCTCCAGCGGCTGACCCGGAATGACACCAACAGAACCGGCACATACTTTCTTCGGTGCTGTGTGCCCATGCTTTATGAGGGCAGCGTTCGGGATGCCATCATCCGGTTTAAGTTCCAGAACCAGCCCGGTTATGCCACGGAATTCGGCCGGATCCTGGCCAGATGCATTCAGGACAATCTGGTAGGGGCATACGATCTGATCACCTGGGTGCCAGTCAGCGAAGAACGCCTGAAAAAGCGCGGTTACGATCAGGCCATGCTGCTGGCTATGGCTGCGGCGTTGGAGCTTCAGGATGTGGCGGTGGAGACGCTGAAAAAGCCTACTGATAACGCGGCCCAATCCTCCCTGAAGGACCAGAAGGCAAGAAAAGTCAACGTGCAGGATGCTTATCTGGTGCCGGAACCGGAGCTGGTGGAGGGCAAGCGCATTTTGCTCATCGACGACATCATTACCACCGGTGCGACCCTGGATGAGGCCAGCCGTACCCTGCTGGAGGCAGGGGCGAAATCTGTGGTGGCCGCAGCCCTGGCCCAGCCCACGGAATCACATTTTTGATACCTGCGAGGAAGTATTATGATAAAATTATCCAGAGATATTGGCATTGATTTGGGGACCACTTCGGTCCTGGTCTACTTGGACGGAAAGGGAATTGTCATCAATGAGCCCAGCGCTGTGGCCCTGGACAAGGTCAGTGGTAAGGTGCTAGAGGTGGGCGCGGCTGCAAAAAAAATGCTGGGCCGTACACCAGGCAACATCGTAGCAGCTCGTCCCCTGAAAAACGGCGCCATCTCCGATTACGATATGACGGCCACCATGCTGTCGGTCTATCTCAAACGGATCACAAAGATGTCCCTGGTAAAGCCCAGGGTCGTGGTCTCGGTGCCCAGCGGCATCACCGAAGTGGAAGAACGTGCGGTCATTCAGGCCACCATGGAGGCCGGTGCCCGTCGTGTTTACCTCATCGAGGAGCCCTTGGCTGCTGCCATGGGAGCCGGAATGGATATTCGGGGAGCCGGAGGCAACATGGTCATTGACATCGGCGGCGGTACCACGGATATTGCGGTGCTGAGCCTGAACAACGTGGTGAAATCCACCTCCATCGACACAGCCGGAGATGCTTTTGATGATGCCATTATTCAGTATATTCGGGAGCGGTATCAGGTGCTCATCGGCAGTCAGACAGCGGAAGAGGTCAAGATGGCCATTGGCTGCGTCAATCCCAGGCCGGAGGCACTGGTGATGACGGTGAAGGGCAGAAATCTTTCCACCGGTCTGCCCCAGGAGGTAGACATCACCTCTGTGGACGTAATGCACGCACTGACCACTCCTTGTCGGGATATTCTCTATGCGGTGCGGTCTACGCTGGAAAAGACGGAGCCAGAGCTAGTGGCGGATATTTCCCGCAGCGGCATTACTCTTACTGGCGGCGGCAGCCTGCTCTATGGCTTTGACCAACTCATCTACCGTTCCACCGGCATTGCCTGCCATGTGGCGGACGACGCTATTTTATGCGTGGCCCTGGGCTGCGGTAAGAGCCTCCGGTGGATTGATGAGATGCAGGAGGGCACCATCAACCTGGCCCGCCGGAAGCTGATGGCGGATTGATATTGGGATAACAAAGGCGCGGAAATCGAGGATTCGATTTCCGCGCCAAATGCATTTATGGGGGCATCTTATAATCAGTATCTGAGTAGGAAATAGATCACATAGACCCAGCTGAGCAGACCATGGACAATGGCCCAGCCCACAGAGCGCCAGGTGACATAGCTGATTACCATAGCTAGGGCGCTGCCGAAAGAGATGCCTGTTTTAATGGTCTTTTGGATGGTTGTTTTATTTTCCTGCATCAGGAGGTCCTCCAATTCAGAAGATTTGCTGCTGAAGGGCATCCAACCGCAGGAACTCGCCCAACAGGAACATGGCTTCATCGGAATGATGATTGGCACCGATCAGCTCACCAATTTTTTTGAGACGATAGCGAATGGTGTTTGGATGCTGCCCCAAAGCCGTGGCGGTCTTGCGAATATCGTAGTCCAGATTTGCGTAGGCCTTGAGCGTCTGGGTAAGGTTTCCGCTGCCATTGTTCTGGTCGTAATCTGCCAAAATGCGGACAAACTGATACATGCTCTTTCGGGCGCTTTTGTCTCGCAGCATAGGGAAAACTAAATGGTAATAGCCCAGTGTGGAATAAAACTGGTGGGAGCGGGAAAAGGCCAAAGCTACAGTCAAAGCGTCAAAAGCTTCCCGGATAATACAATCAAAATCCACAGTCTTTTGATATACGCCGCTGACACCAAAGCAGAGATCCTGCGCCAGACAGCCCAATTCCCGAAGCAAGTCCTGGCACTTGGAAATAACAGCTGTAGGATCCAGGGGACGATTATCATTGATTAGGATAAAAAATCCTTTGCGAAATTGCAGAAAACGGTAGCCGGTC
>CBCTLT010000216.1:0-3891 GCA_965147785.1 uncultured Oscillospiraceae bacterium | reverse complement strand
GCAGACCGCCTGGGCGGCGGTAAGAAATGTATTGACTTCGTTTTTTAGCGGCAGTGGCCGCTGGCCGCAATCCTGCGGCCTAATAAAACGCTTTTAAGCGTTTTATTAAAAACTCGTATAAATCCCCCTGAAGCGGCGTTGGTATTTCCACAGTCTGCTTCAGGGGGATTTCTTTTATTGTTTTGTCATTTTCCGTAGGCCAGGCCAAATCTGGCATAGGCTTCGGGCATTTCCTCCGGGCGAAGCTCTCTGGCCGTGACCGTGCCGTTATGGATTTCCTTATACAGGTTCCCGTCCAGGGTTCGGCGGCCGTCCAGGGTCTTCAGAGCGAACATCTCCTGCTTGTTGAACGGGGATTCCGGATGCTTTTCGCAGTAGAAGTTCAGGGCTACAAAATCTGCCACCAGCTGGGGTTCCTCCGTGAAGGAATAGAACTTGCGCCAGCTGCCCTTGTACAGATCCCAAAGCACCCAACCCAGGAAGTCCTCCTTTTCCAGCCGATAGCTCTCGCCGAACTGCTCCTGCACCAGACCCTCCACCAGGCGGATGGGCTCCCGCTGGGCCGTTTCGCCGATGCCCACATCGCACAGCCAGACCCCGTCGGTGGCCTGCACACGCATTACCCGATGGCGGCGCATGGGCGGCGTGGGTTCCCCCCGGAGATAACGGGCGGCGTAGTCCGTTACTCCGTAGCCAAGGCAGCGCAGAAGATTTCCGAAGCTCCCGTTCAGCTCAAAGCACAGACCGCCCCGGCCCTCCGTGACGATTTTCCGGAAAAGGGCATCCGCCTCCAGAGAGGTTGGAATATCCCGGAGAATATCCAGATTCTCGTAGGGAACCGCGGTGCAGTGCGCCAGATGGAGCTTTCGCAGCAGTGCGGAATCAGGGACAATTTTTTCCGGCATTTCCAGTCCCAGCCGATGAAAATACGCATTTACGTCCATTTGCTGACCTCTTCCAGAATTTCCATGACCGTGAGCAGCTGCTCCCGGGAAACATAGGGCGTGGGAACACCCTCCCGGATGCACTGGGCAAAGTGCTTCAGTTCGTTATAGTACCATCCGCAGGGCGGTACATTGATGCCGGTGGAGATCTCCACCTCGTCCTTGGTATCAAACACTCTGGGCGGTGCGTCAAAGGTGTAGGCCGTCATGGTTTTTCCGTCGTTGATGACCACCGCGTTCTCAAAGTAGACCCGCCAGCGGGCGGTCCAGGGGCTGTCGGCGTTGAACCAGGCTGCCTCTCCGTTTACATGCTTGTCACCGAAATCGTAATCGATCCGCAGATGCTCCGCGTAGGTCTTGCCCCGGCCATGGCAGGTGTTGATCGTAAAGCGCTCGGGCTTGCCGAACAGGGAGACGATCACGTCCAGATCATGGATATGCAGATCAAAGGGCAGCAGCCCGGACTTGCTCTTGTCAAACAGCCAGCCGCCGACAGCCCATCGGGGTGCCGCGGACAGACGTTCAAAGCTGGCATCCAGAACCTTGCCGTATTCTTCGGATTTCACCAGTTGACGCAGAGCCTGGATTTCTTTGGTAAATTGCAGTATCTGAGCAATGTACAGATGGCAGCCCTTGGCCTGGGCGGTATCCAGCATTTCCTTCGCGTCCGCGTAGTGCAGGGCGATGGGCTTCTCGCAGATGGTGTCCATGCCCAGATTCAGGCTTTCCATGACCATATCGTGGTGCAGGAAGGTAGGCGTGCAGATATCCACCGCGTCCAGATCGCACTCCTGAACCATCTGCGTGATAGAGCGGTACAGAGGAACGCCCCACTGGGCGGCTGTGTCAGCCGCACTGGGAGCCGTATCGCACAGCGCGACCACGGACGCGTTTTCCACCACTTGCCAGTTGGCAAAGTGAACCCGGCCCATGCCGCCGCCGCCCACAATGCCGATTCTCAGATTTTTCATAATGACCTCCATAAGCGTAGGGTACTGTCTGATACTATTTCCTGATTAAAATCTTTGATTTTAATCAGGAAGGCATCGCCTGACGGCGCTGCCTGTTTTGTGATTTATAAGGAAAGAAATCACAAAACAAGTCTCATATGAACTCCTTGCCCTTCGGGCAATTAAAATCTTTTCAAAAGATTTTAATTGGAGTTCAGTATGAGCTCACAGGACGAAGCCGTGCTCTTTCAAATACCGGGCGGAATCCAGCACCGCCTGGTTGACCTCGGCCAGATCCTTGGGCCCCGCGGCGGTGAATTCGATTTCGATGGAGAAGGGGCAGCGGTTTTCGGCCTTGTCCAGCATGGCAAACAGTTCCGGGAAGGGAACGTAGCCCTTGCCCAGAGCGGGGAAATCCCATTCCTTCCGGCCGCCGGCCTTGTCCTTCAGATGGATATAGCCAACCCGATCCATACAGGCCCCCAGATCCTGTACTACATCCACGTCACCGTAGAAAATAGCGTTGGCGGTATCGTAGTTGATCCGCACCCGGTCAGAGCCTACCAGGTTGACGATCTCCTTCAGAATCGCGCCGGTGCCATGGTCGCCATGAACCTCCAGCACCAGAATCATGTCATATTTTTCAAGATAGGGAAGGAACCCCCGGATATGCTCCGCTACCACCGCGTTGGAGGCAACGGCATTGTCCTTCAGGTGCGCTTCGCCAATGGACGAGACAATATACCTTGCCCCGAAGAAATGGGCCAGACGGATATTCTTTACGAAATCCGGGATTCGCGCCGTGTCCATCAGATTGGTGTGTCCGCTCATGGCGAAGGGGATCAGGCCTGCCTCGTCCAGCTTGTCCTTCACTTCCAGCAGCCGCTGGAAGCTCTGATCCGGGAACACATGCTCCGTCCAGCCCTTCGTGGCGGTCAGCTCAATGTAGTGGAAGCCTGCGGCCCGGATGCCGGCAATGGCCTCCTCAATGGAATAGCCATGGTAGCAATTGGAGTTGACCGCAATGATTCTGTCCGTCATGGAATCTCCCTCCTCAAATCAGGAAATTATCCAGATACCGCTTGCTCAGGCGAATGGAATTGAGAATGTCCTCCCGGCTTCCCTCAAAGGCCTTGTCCTCCACTTCAATGACGGCGTAGCCGTTATAGCGGATGTCGTTCAGGGCGGAGACAAAGGCAGACCAGTTCACATCTCCCAGGCCGGGGATTTTCGGGGACATATAGTCCAGCGGATATGCCAGCACGCCGCACTCGGCCAGCTTTTCGGGATAGAGCTTGATATCCTTAAAGTGGACGTGGAAAATGCGGTCGGAGAAGTCGTAGATGGTCTTCACATAGTCCAGCCCCTGCCAGACGTAATGGCTGGGGTCGAAATTCAGGCCGAAATTGGAGGAGGGGATGATCTCGAACAGCTGCCGGTAGATTTTCGGGGTGCACATCAGGTTCTGTCCGCCGGGCCACTGATCCGCGCCGAAGAGCATGGGGCAGTTCTCGATGGCGACCTTCACGCCGCACTGCTCGGCCAGAGCGATGATGTCGGGCCAGATCTGCCGGAACAGCTCGATGTTCTCTTCGAAGGTCTTATGCTGATCCTTGCCGATAAAGGTGGTGACCATGTTTACGCCCAGCTTGGCGGAAGCCCGGATGACGGCCTTCAGGTGGGAAATCGCCGCTTCCCGCTTTTCCAGGTCCGGGTCCATGGTGTTGGGATAGAAGGCCAGAGAAGAAATCTCCAGTCCCTTGGACGAAGTCAGCTTCTTGACATAGTCGGCGTAGGAATCGTCCTGGCAGACACGCTCGCAGTCAATGTGGCTCACACCGGCGTAGCGGCGTTCCGCTTTGCCCGCGGGCCAGCAGGCTACCTCCAGGCATTTGAAGCCCATCTGGGAGGCGATGTCCACAACTTCCTCAAAGCTCCATCCGTCCAGAATGGCGGTGAGCAGACCGAATTTCATCATAACGGTTTTCTCCTTATCT
>CBCTLT010000215.1:0-3894 GCA_965147785.1 uncultured Oscillospiraceae bacterium | reverse complement strand
CAGGAAAACGGCACCGCCTACGACGAGACCATGCGGCTGTTCTCCTTCAATATGCACAATAAGGACCGTACCGCCGCTGCCCTCTGCATCCACCGGAACACTTTGCTGTACCGGCTGGGCCGTATCAGCGAGCTGTTTGATCTGCCCTACGAGCACGATCAGGTGGCCCTAAACCTGCTGTGCAGCTATCTGATCCTGGAGCTGGGCCGCTATGGCTCCCCTCAGGACATGAGCCGTCTGTCCTCCACGGAATATCAGGAGGCAGCCGCCGGCGTTGTAGGAAACTGGTCGTAAGGAGGCGCTACCGTGTCTAATCGCACCAAGGGCATTATTTGTATTCTTTTAGCCGCGCTGTCCTTTGCCACCATGAGCACCTTTGTCCGGCTGGCAGGAGACGTCCCCTCCATGCAGAAGGCTTTCTTCCGCAATTTTGTAGCGGTGATTTTTTCCTTTTGTATTATGATAAAGCATCGCATTCCTTTTCATCCCCCGGAGAAAAAGCATTGGCCTTTGCTGTTTGCCCGGGCTGCCTTCGGCACGCTGGGTCTGCTGTGCAACTTCTATGCCGTGGATCATCTCAATCTCTCGGACGCCTCCATGCTCAATAAAATGTCCCCATTCTTCGCCATCATCGTCTCTTATTTCCTGCTCAATGAGCATCTGGCTCTATATCAGGGCGTGGGCGTTATCGCCGCGTTTTTGGGCAGCTTGCTGATTATCAAGCCCAATCCCGCCAATATGGCCCTGTTTCCCAGTTTGATAGGGCTGCTGGGGGGCTTTGGCGCAGGCGTGGCATACAGCTTTGTCCGGCTCATGAGCAAAAAGGGCGTCAACTCCAGTCTGATTGTTTTCGTCTTTTCCGCCTTCTCCTGCCTGATCTGTCTGCCCTACTTTATAGCGGTCCACGCGCCCATGTCCCTTTTCCAATGGATCTGCCTTCTGCTGGCAGGCACCTTCGGCTGCACCGGCCAATTTGCCATCACTTCTGCCTACCGATTTGCACCTGCCAAGGAGATTTCCGTCTATGACTATTCTCAGGTGATCTTTGCCGCCCTATTGGGCTGGGCTTTTTTCTCCCAGCTTCCAGATCATTGGAGCGTTTTGGGTTATCTCATCATCTGTGGCACCGGGGTGATCATGTTCCTATTCCAAAAAAAGCACCCCGATTCTACCTGTATCTCATCTTGATGCCCCCATCTCTGCCTCGGTGAAAGCTGCGGCAGAGATTTTTGTTGGAAGACGATAACTTCCAGCACGAAACAGTCCTCGCCAATAGATGGGGCACATCTTGTCTAATTGTATTCTCCCTACTTCCATTTTGGAGCTCTTGTCTGGAAATTGATTCGATAGTTCGGAAATTAACGCTTGCAACTCGTTGAAAATCCGGTACACTAAAACCAAGAAATTCAAATATTGTGCAATGGAAGGAGTGCTTTCATGTATTACATCGAGCGAGGCTGTATTGGCTGCCACTATTGTGAGTTGGAATGTCCCGTTTCCGCCATCCGGATCATGGACGGCAGAAACCAGATCGACCAGGCACGTTGCATCTCCTGCGGCAAATGTGTGGATCTGTGCCGTCTGGATCTCATCAAGAGCACGGAACCTGCCCCCACACCGCAGCCCCATGATCCGGTGGTCCTCCACTGTGACGTTTTGGTGATGGGTGCCGGCGGCGTAGGTACCGCCGCAGCGGCCCGGGCCGCAGATCTGGGTCTGGACACCGTGCTGATTGAAGCCGCCAAATACTACGGGGGCGGCACCTGGTTCGCCCACGGCGGCATGTTCCCAGGCTCCAAAACCTACTACGCGAAAATCGGAAAATCCTCCGATATTGAGCCTCAGGTTCAGTTCTGGCTGCGGAACCAGAAAAACGGCTACAAAAACATGGAGAAACTCCGCAGCAATATTGCCGCCAACGGCGAGTTTCTGGACTGGTTCGACAGCCTGGATCCCAGTTTTACCGCACCGTTCCAGCCAGGCCCTGCAGGCAGTCCCATGGTCTTCGATATGCCCCATCGGCACATGAACGAAAAATCCAACGACGACTCCATCGGTCCCGGTTGGATGGGGTCCTATATCACGGAAAAACTCTTTGAGACAGCCATGAAAAAAGGCGTCCGATATTTCAACCTTACCCGGGCGGTGGAATTCATCACCCAGGAGGGAACCGTCGTAGGCGTCAAGGCCCTGGACCCCGGTGGCGAAGTCCATATCTATGCAAAGGCCTTTATTCTCGGTACCGGCGGCTATCTCATGAACGACGCCCGCATGAAGGCCATTGATCCGGATATGATCCGGGGAGACGCCACCTATCTGCGGCTTAATGTTCCCACCAACGTGGGGGATGGTCATGAGATGGTGGAAAAGCTGGGCTGTGAGGTGGATTATGGCCGAGGCGGCACTCGGGGTCCCACCCATCATCCCTATTCCTACGCCGTCAATATGATGCTGATGAATCCAGAGGCCGTCTATGTGGACGAAACCGGCGTTCGCTGCTTTGACCTCAGCAACGAGCCCATGGGCGGGGGAGCCCCTATCACTGGTCCCAACTGCAAGGCCAGCGAGATCATTCTGCGGCAAAAATCCGGCTTCTGCTACCTACTGATGGATCAGAAGCTTCTGGACCTGTTTGGCAGCCGGATCCGGACGCTGGACAATGGCCGTCCCTGTCCCTGGCGGGAAGAGGTGGAGGCCGAGTGCGCCCTGGAGGACGTACCGGGCCGGAAGGCGGATTCCCTGGAAGCTCTAGCAGAAAAGCTGAAGATGGATCCGGCGATTTTGACCCAGACCGTATCCCGATACAACAGTCTCTGCGCCGCCGGGTGCGATTCCGATTTTGGCAAAAAGCCGGAGCATATGATCCCCATCGAGGAAGGCCCCTTCTATGCCTTTGCCGTCCGTAACTTTGACAACGGTGCCAGCCGGGGCGGTATTTCCATTGACGAGGACTTCCGGGTCCTGGACAAAAACGGCGACCCGATTCCCGGAATTTACTGCGCGGGTGATGCCGCCACCTACAGCTGGACGGAGAACATCGGTCCCGTGGGTCTCTGCGGCGGCCTGGCCGGTTCCTGGGCCAGCGGCTACCACATTGCAGAGCTGGCAAAGGCCTACCTGGATGCCTGAGCGTCCCTCTAAATTCATTCCGCAGCATCTGAGGCGGTGCCTCAGATGCTGCGTTTTTTGCGGTTTGACGCGAAAAAAACTAGCCGTTGCCGAAATAGGATATTTGCAAACAGACAGGCCCATGGTATAATAGGCAGGATTGTGCATAGTAATTTGACGCCTCCAGTGGGAGGCTCTTTGCTTGCACGGAGAATCGAGGTTTGATATATCATGAATGCTGCCATAAAAGCGTGTTTGGGATTCATGCAACGGGAGACCGTGTTATGCGTTGCCCTCCTGCTGGCGGTGATCTCCGCCTTTTTGACACCGCCCAACCCGGCCTATCTGTCTTACATCGACTGGAACACCCTGGCCTTGCTGTTCAGCTTAATGGCCGTGATGAAGGGATTTCAAAAGGCCGGCCTGTTCGTCTATCTGGGGAATCAGCTGCTCAAACGCACGGATTCTTCCCGGAAGATGATGCTGGTGCTGGTGCTGCTTCCTTTTCTCCTGAGTATGGTGATCACCAACGACGTCTCCCTCATCACCTTTGTACCCTTCGGTCTCATCGTCCTGCGCCTAGCAAACCAGGAACATCTGGTGGTCCCCCTGGTGGTCCTGCAGACTGTGGCCGCAAACCTGGGCAGTATGCTGACCCCCATGGGAAATCCCCAAAATCTTTATCTGTATACCAAATCCGGTATGAGCTTTGGTGCGCTGTGCCATTTGATGCTGCCCTATGTGCTGATCTCCGCCCTGTGTCTGATCTTACTTGTGGTCCTTCGT
>CBCTLT010000214.1:0-3909 GCA_965147785.1 uncultured Oscillospiraceae bacterium | reverse complement strand
GGTGCTGTCGGTGGTGGGGACAGTATATCCCAAGGACGACACCAAAAACCAGGAGCTGCCGGAGGTGATCCAGAATATTCTGGACCGTTTGCCCGGACCGGTACAGAATATGCTTTCCCGGAACAGCGAAGGCATCCAAAATGACGAATTGGGGGCCGATACCAGCGAGGTGCTGGACCTCACCAAGCAGGGTACCCGGGATCGGAAGGATACCATGATGATGCAGCTGAGCTGCACGGAAACAGGAATCCTGTATCTTCGGGGAGCCGCCAAGGACATCTACACCGGAAGCACGTGGGAATCCCGGAATGAGGCGGATACGGCTGAGAGCGTCTATGCCCAGACGTCCCTGGGAACTGCCTTTGGCAATGTGACCCAGGCTGCGGTGCAGATACGGAATTATTACGACAATGCCACGGTGGCCTTTACGCCCTACGGATTTATCAGTTGCGCTGGAGCGGAGTCTATAACCAGCGATCTGCGGGTCTCCTGCCTCCAGGAGGACTATATCATCTATTACTGGCCCGGCCTCAACGGCCTGGATCTCAGCACCGCCACAGGGACGGTAAACGAAGCCTACGACAGCTATGTGGCGGAAACCTGCCTGGAATTGCCGGAGGAAACCCAAACGGCACTGTATGATTTGGCAATATCCTACGGTTACGATCCCCAGCTGTCCACCATCGACACCCTTGCTTGGGTGGTAGAGTTTGTCCGGTCTGTGGGGACCTATCAGCTCAATGTGTCCCGGCAGCCCACCAACTATGATTTTGCGGTCTATTTCCTGACGGAGAGCAAGGCGGGATACTGTGTCCACTTTGCTACGGCTGCTGCTACCATGCTTCGGGCATTGGGAGTCCCGGCTCGATATGCTTCCGGCTACCGGGTGACGGTTTCCGAGGCAAGCGCCGTGACGGACGTCACCGACAAGGATACTCACGCCTGGGCGGAGGTTTACCTCAGCGGGCTGGGCTGGATCCCCGTTGAAGCTACCCCCGGTTTTGGCAGTTCCGTCTCTTTGCCGGAGGTGCAGCACGAACCGGAACCTCCGGCGTCACCGTCGCCAGAGCCCTCCGAGGAACCGGCGGAGGCAACGCCTTCTGCGGAACCCTCTATGGAGCCGTCTCCGTCGCCGTCAGTTTCTTCCGTGACCCCGTCCGAGGATCCGGATGGTTCCGCACCTTCCGAAAGTCCTGTGGCAGCAGCCTCTGCTGCTTCCGGAGGATCCAGTGGATTACTATGGCTGTTGTGCATTCCGGTGGTACTGCTGCTGGCGATTCTCGCTTTGCTGGTGCGGCACAGCGTGATCCTGCGGCGGAGAATCAAGAAATTCCACGCCGGGAATCGGAATCAAGCGGTCATCCAGCAATGGGGGTATTTGGAACGGTTGGCCGCCTGGGATCAAGAGCCTCCTAAGGAGCTTGAACAGTTGGCGCTGAAGGCCAAGTTCAGTCAGCATGAGATTTCTCAGGAGGAACTGACCCAGTTTTCTATGGCAGTTGTGGCCATGGAAAAGCAGGTAAAAGAAAAGCTGACCCGGTGGAGGAGATTCCGCTTCAAATGGTTCTCCTGCCTGGATCTACCCAAATAAAAAACGGTGCGGGCGCGCTGCAATGTTCTGAGTTTGCAGTGCGTCCGCGCGTTATTCATGGATCAGCAGGTTGGTTTTCAAGATGGCGGTGACCGTTTTGGCGTCCTGAATGGATCCAGAGACTACCTGTGCCAGCAGGTCTTTTAGGGGAATGCGTTCCAAGGAGAGAAACTCTCCTTCGTCAGGACAGGCAGCGGTTTCGTGAAGATCTTGGGCCAGATACAGGTAGATGATTTCATCGTCATAGCCCACGCTGGGATAGATACACCCCAGATCCGTGACGGAGTTTGCCCGCAGGCCGCATTCTTCTTCTAGTTCCCGGATTGCGGCCTCCTTTGGGTCCTCTCCTGGCTCCATCTTTCCAGCTGGAATTTCCAACAGCTCCCGGCCAAAGGCGTACCGGAACTGCCGGACCATATAGACGTTTCCATCGGCGTCCAGCGGCAGAATTGCCGCACCGCCATGGTGATGAACGATTTCCCGTTGGGAGTGGCTGCCGTCCTCCAGCTCCACGGTATCCAGGCAGACCCGGAGAATGTGCCCATGAAAGATCTCCTGACTGTGGAGTGTTTTCTCAAAATGTTTCATATCAAGCACCTCTTGCGGTGTATTGTATCGATTTTGGGATGGAAAGTCAACTGGACTGCATGCAAACCGGGAGCTGCGGCGGCTCAAAGGTTGCGAAAGTCAAGAAGATGTGCTATAATTTCTAAACTAGCGACAAAATAGCCAGCTGTTCTTGTGGAATGTCCTCTGCGGAGAATGGCAGGGACTTCAGCTGGATCAAACAAATCAATGTATGGTGTGATAATATGAAAAAAATTCTCCCTTGGTTTTTACGGATCTGCTGCTTTGCGGTCATCGGTGTAGCAGCGTTTACTTTGATTCGATGCATACTCCATGTCAATGACGATCACTCTGCCGCTGCGGTGCTTGGCACCACAGCCACCCCAGCGGTCTTTGACAATACCCAGGGAACGGCGTCTTCGACTTTGGAAATTTCGGCGGATAGTGATGTGGAGGAAAATCCAACTGTGATCCTGTCTGCGGATGGCAGCGCCACGGTCAACCACTCCAAAGTGCGGATCACGGCCTCCTTCAGCAACATTATCAACAGTATTCAGGCAGATCTCAAATGGTATTTGGATGGCGAACTGGTGAGCGAGAGCAATGATCAGCTTTTGGTGGAGGGCTCCACGGCCATTTATGGCGCAACCGTGGATGTGGAAAATGCGGAGGCTGCGGAAGCACAGGTGGTGTTGGAGGTCAGTTTTGATGATAAGACCGTGTCCGCCAATACAGCATTTCCTGTGGAGCAGCCGGATGACGGAAAATACATTATGATCCAGACCGAGGAGATCACCGTCACCTGTATTCAGGACTGCAGCATCTACAGCGATAGTGGCTTGTCTGAGAACACAGGGGAGATCATGTACGAGGAGGAGACGGGATTGCTGCTGGCCTATGACACCAACAGCAGTGGCCTCAGCGCGCTGAAGCTCCAGTTCCCTGACGGCTCTGAGGGCTGGGTCAGCGCCAGACGGAATGAGATCACCGACGAGGACTGCACCACCGATGAGGACTATACCGACGAGCAGAAGATGGACTTCGTCAACTCCATGAATTATGACAGTGAGACCCAATATCTGGTGTGGGTCAGCCTTTATACCCAGAAGGTGAACGTGTTCACAGGCTATAAAGGGAACTGGACCCTGGTACAGACCTTCGATTGTGCTACCGGCATCAATGAGACGCCCACCACCACCGGCGTCTTTAAGATCCAGACACTGAAGGAACGCTGGGATCTGGGCATCACCTACGTGGAGCCGGTTCTGATTTTCAACGGGGGCGAAGCCTTCACCAGCCAGCCCTACGATGTAGAAACGGATGAAATTGTAGATGATACCATGGGAGAACCGGCTTCCGGCGGCAGTGTGCGGATGCTGGAGGAGGACATCGCATGGATGTCTGAGAATATGACCATAGACACCATGGTTGTGGTTTATTGACAGACGAAAGGAAGCCGCGAAGCGGCTTCCTTTCCTAAAATATGTTTAGTCAAGATTTGAAGGAGGAAAGCAACGATGGAACGGACGGAAGCGCTGGCTCTTTTGAAGCAGTACAATAAGGAACCCTTTCACATTCAGCACGCCCTGACGGTGGAGGCGGTGATGGGCTGGTTTGCCGAGCAGTTGGGCTATGGGGAAGAACGGGACTTTTGGCGCACGGTGGGGTTGCTCCACGATCTGGATTTTGAGCAGTATCCGGAGGAGCACTGTGTCAAGGAAGTGGAGATCATGACGGAACTGGGGCTGGAC
>CBCTLT010000213.1:0-3923 GCA_965147785.1 uncultured Oscillospiraceae bacterium | reverse complement strand
CCCCAGCTGGAGCTTGGATCAGATCTCCCAGGAAGCAGGTTATTGCAGTCTTTCCACCATGTATCGCGCGTTTCAGCAAAGCAGTCTCGGAACTCCGGCACAATATCGGCAAACCTGTAAGCAGCCGTCGGGTTCCTCCTGGGATCCGCCGAACTGTTCCACCATCAGAAGATAACCGCAGGGCACTGATTTCTGCGCCACAACCAAAGCCAAACCGCACCCCAACGTATGGGCGTGCGGTTTGGCAAAGAGGCGTTGAAAAGAGGTTTTTGACAAGCTGAAATCAGCTAACATGGTATATTGCACAGTGTAGGCACAGCCATCTCCGGACCTGCATCAAAAATCAACCTGTTGCAGAAGCACAGCTCATACATAAAGTCCCTTCTGTATTGGTACTTCACGGACAAGATTTGCTTTCAACCGTTATTTCAACTGACTAACATAGGCGGATGCCTCGCCACCGGCATAAAAACCGGACGCCATGGCCCAGTTCAGTTCCCCGATGGAACCGCCCCCATATTTTTGATTGCAGAAGATTCCGCTGGCGCTGTCTCCCACCGCATAGATCCCGGGAATTACGTCGTCGCTCTGATCCTTTCGGACACGAAAATCTTTGTCGATCATGATTCCGCCACTGGCAGATTCGTTAAAGCGCAGGAGCGTAATTGCGTAAAACGGAGGCTTCAGTACCGGATGTTTGGAGAACTTTCCAATACTTCCCATCGGTGAGACCTTCGGCCCGTTATCGTGTTTCAATTCCTCGTTATATGCTTCGATGGTTTGGATGAAATCCGCAGGTACACACCCCAGTTTTTCCGCCAGTTCCTCCAGCGACCATGCTTTTCGGCAGGGAAAACCGAGGGACGATTCATAGTCCAGTGCCTCCTGCCAGCGACCATGGGCTGCATGACCATGTTTGGTGTGATCACGGTCATCGTCATATCTGGCTTTCCCGTTGGCGTCGGCACCATCCTGATCCAGGATCGAATAGACGACACAATTGGGGACCTCATCCAGATTGGCTCGTTTTCCCAATTCAATACGAATCCGTTTTCCGTTGTTATCCACAATAGGCTCTGCCGACAAGGACATCCCCACCAACGTATAGTCGTAAGGATGATGTAGTGGTCCACCGGCAGGGGCTCGTACATGGTCATCATCCAAGCAGACATAGCCGCCCAAGGGTTTGACCAGGGCCATGCCATCCCCTGTGTCGGACCAGACGGAAAGTCGCTTGACCGGTACTCCCTCAAAGGCCTTGGGATTTACCTGGCGAAATAGTTCATCGTTATGGGCAAAACCACCGGTAGCAATGATACAGGCTTTGGCGTTGACGATCACCTGTCCACCCGGATCTGTCCCGATGACCTGAGTAAATCGGCCGGCCTCATCCAGTTTCAGTTCTGTGGCCGGACACTCGAAGAACAATTCGATTCCGAGCTTTTTACACTGTTCCAGCATTAGATCCACCACATAGGTACCCATAAAGCCAGGGCCCATGGCGTGATCAGAGCTTTTTTCATTTTTAGTACGTTCCGGAAAATCAATCTCCAAGCGGGGGCCCTTTCCTCCCCCCTGGGGAATCGGTCCCTGAGGTGCAGAGACATTTGCATCCGGCTTGACCACAATTTTCGTGATCCATTTTTCCCAGCCACCAAAGTCCAGCATCCAGTCAAACATTTCGCCAACACCGTATACCGTCTTTTTCAGAAGGTCTCTGTCAAAGTGTCCTTGGCTGCGCTCATAGCTCATCTCTACAATCTGATCTCGCGTATCCTCACATCCAGCTTCCTCGTGCCACTTGCTCCAATACGGGAAGAAGCCATGTCCCAGATTGGTGCACCCACCGTGTTTTTTACTCTTTTCCAGTATTACGACCTTTTTTCCGGTAAGCTGGGCAGCGCGAACAGCTGCGACAAGACCGCTTCCGCCAGCACCAAGGACCACAATTTCCGCATCCACGACAATCGGATCATGGGGAATTACGGTGTCCTTCTGGTCCAGATCATAGCATACGCCTGTGGGACACACCTGCGCACACCTTCCGCATTGAATACACTTTGATTCGTCTATTTCATAGCTTGTTCCTACAAATTTGATAGCCTTGACCGGGCATTCGTTGAAGCAGTAATGACAGCAGGAACAGCGCGGCCCAATATGATAACGCATAGAATACACACTCCTTTTTTACTTTGGATCAATCGCTGATACGCCGCGCAATTGGGGCGAATTTGTCCAACGGGGCGCTCTTGTCAACGAAAAGCCGACGCGTTATAATGAATAATATGGTTAGGGGGGATAATCTTTGCTTTGCGATTTGAATGAAATTGTGGCAGCCTTGGCGCAATTATACCCGATTGAGGTTGTGGGCTCTGTGGAGGTCCCCATCCGATTTATAAAGAGATTGAAGGCCGATGAGCCGATTGATTTGAAACCGGAAACCTTATATGTGGGAACACCAGCAGACCTATCCAACCTTCCAGTGGATCAGGATTTGACCAGCTTTCCCGTCTTGTGCGTGCAGGAAAGGAAAACAAACAGCTGCCGGATGCAGCCCACATCCATGCGAACGCTGGTGTATATCTACCAGCAGAAGCTCGACGAGGTCCTGATGCGGCTTTTGGAAATATTCTTCGACCTGGGGCAGCGCTTAAGTCCCATGTCTGTGCTATATCAGCGGCTGCTGCAGTGTCGAACCATCGACGCCATGCTGTCCTGTGCGGCTGAGGAAATTCATGTTCCTGTCATGCTGGTAGACAACCAGCATCGTGTTACCCATTCAGCCGCCACCCAGAAAACATCCATGGCTATCACTTGGCTGCAAAATGTCTGTGCATTTTACCCCAATATCGCCACCCTGCCAGGCTATGATTCCGAATTATTTGAATATGATTTCAAGCCAGAGCGAGAGCGTTTTCATATCTCTGTTCTGTGCTTTGACAATACCTATTTGTTTTTCTTTGATGTTTTGGATGTCCAAGGTCATATGCAGGGAAAACTTCTGGTCTTCAACCACACACGGCAGCTTCCCCAGCAGACCATGGACGACTGTCTGCTGCTGCTTCGGTTTATTGCAATGTCGGTTCATGGGGAACACACCCAGGCAGAAAGCGAGACAGTGGAAGACTTTTTACTGGCAGTCTTCCACGCGGAGCTGCCAGATGCAAGCACATTCGCGCAAATTACGGCCCGGTTTGGCTGGAAGCTTAAGCCCAACCTATATGTTTTGATTTTCAGTAATGGTGGACAATTGTCTGGCGTTGCATTTCGAGACAGTTTACAGTATTATCTGTCTCTATTGCCGGGAAGCCACGGCTTTTTATATCATGGGCAGGTAATTCTGATCTATGACGCCGTGTCGGTGCTGGCCTCCGCAGAGACCCCTGTCCTATCCGAGCTACTTTCCGTCCTTCGATCCCATGGGCAACAATGCGGTATCAGCGGTGTGTTTCACAGTTTGACAGAGCTGAAGCATCGATATCTGCAGGCGTTGCAAGCACTTCATTTCGGTTCCTTGATGCAGTCAACCGCAATCATTCATTTTTATGAGGATTGCGCGGTCTATCGTTTGGCCGAACTCGCCTCCATCCACGAAAATCTCCGGGATCTGATCTCAGACGGTTTTCGCCGCCTGGTGCTTTGGGACAAAACCTACAAAACTGAACTTGTAAAAACTCTGGAAGCCTATTTGCTGCACAGAGGCAATGTGGCAAATTGTGCCCGTACCCTTCGTTTTCATGTAAACACAATCAAATATCGGCTCGGAAAAATCGAGGAAATTACCGGATGCAGCCTTTCAGACGGAGAGAGCTACTTTAAGCTGGCATTGTCCATGAAAATCTTTCGTTATCTGCAACAAAATGAACCTAGTCAACCTCCCGTCAATTGAGCCTGACCGTTGGAAGCAGAGCCCATATAGGGCT
>CBCTLT010000212.1:0-3930 GCA_965147785.1 uncultured Oscillospiraceae bacterium | reverse complement strand
CTGGGCACGGGCCAGGTTCAGGAATTTGGTGACACTGGCCACATCGATGCCCACCGGGCAGGGGGCGCAGTGGCCGCAGTACATACAGTGGCCCACCCAGCTGATCTTGGGCAGAGCGGCAAAGGCGGCGGCATAGTCCCGCTCAGCCTCGGACGCCTCCTCATAGGCGATGCTGTTTTTCAGTTCTTCCAAATTCCGGGCCCCGGACATGACGGAGGCCACGCCGGGCCGGGTCAGCGCATAGTGGAGACACTGGTAGAGGGTCAGTGCCTTCCCGGCCGGGGACAGCTCCGCATTCAGAAGGTCGCCGCCGCCGAAGGCTTTCATCACCGTGATGCCCACTCCCAGCCGCTGGCAGGTCTCATACAGTTCCTGCCGCTGGGGGTCCATGTTCACCAGGGGCTGTTCGTAATTCTTCTCGTTCCAGAGCTGCTCCACATCCTCTCCCGCAGGTTGGAGGTCGTAGCAGGGATTAACGCTGAACATCAGCACCTCAATGGCTCCGCTGCGTACCGCCGCAAGGGCCACCTCCGGGTTGTGGCTGGACAGACCGATGGCCCGGATGACGCTCTGGGCTTTCAGCTCCCTGGCGTAGTCCAGCACACCCTTGTCCCGCACGGCCTCCCAGTCGGCCATGGAATCCACATAGTGGATCATGCCGATCTCCACATGGTCGGTCTCCAGCCGCTGAAGCTGATCTGCGAAGCCCTCTCTGACTTCGGCCATATCTCTGGTGCGCTTGTACTGCCCGTCTTTCCAGATGGTACACAGGTGGGCCTGGAGCACGAACTTCTCCCGCCGTCCCCGCAGAGCCCGGCCCAGATTGGAGCGGAACTCCGGGTTGGGAGAGTAGAGGTCGATGCAGTTGACCCCGCCCGCCTCCATAGTATCCACCATTTCCTTGACTTGCTCATAGGGCTTATCCACAAAGCCCTCACAGCCCATGCCGATTTCGCTGACCAGCAGGCCCGTGCGGCCCAGCTGACGATATTCCATTTCACTGCCTCCCTGCTCTTTTTCTGATACTTTACCGCATCTGTGGAACTTTTGCAACCGCTCTACACCTGCCGCTCCCAGAACTGGACTGCCAGATCCAGCCAGCCCTCCGCCGCCGTGCTGGTGCCCAGACCAAAGCCGTGGCCCAGACCGGGATAACAGTGGAACTCCGTGTCGATGCCCTGGGCGGACATGGCCTCCAGCCGGGCCTGCATGGTCCGCCAGGGTGCGATGCCGTCGGAGTCCCCCACGCAGACGAAGGTGGGCGGATCGTCGGGGCTGTACTCGCTCAGGCCGGTGTACTGCATGATGACAGCGCCGGGCCGGGGCAGATCGTCCCCGCCGAAGGTTGCCGGGCCGTAGGTGCCCAGCCACGCCGCCATCCGGGCCCCCGCCGAGCCGCCCCACAGGGAGTAGCAACTGGTGTCCACCTCCAGTTCCTCAGCGTGGTCGAAGATAAAGGTGATGGCCCGGGCCAGATCCTCGCAGGCAGTCTGGGCTCCCGGGCGGTAGATCAGGGCAAAAGCGTTATAGCTCTGCTTGGACAACTCCAGAGCGTGTGGAAAACTGTCGTGCATGGCCCCTACATAGGCGAAGGCCCCGCCGGCATTGCACACAGCAAACCGCGCCCCCGGTTCCCCTTTGAAAAAGAACAGGCCGGTGTCCTCCTTGTCCGGGTCGGCGGCCTTCTCCTCGTCGGTATAGATGTCGTAGAAAATGGTCTCTCCAGCCAGCGCCCGCTCCTTCAAGGTGTTGACGATCTCCACGGTCTCGCTGGGGTCAATGTGGCTGTAAAAGGTCAGCCGCAGATCTCCCAGGGTCTCGCCGCTCCAGTAGCCGTCATCCGTGGGAAACAGCAGGCGGCCATAGTCTCCGAAGGCGGGATCGTCCATCACCGTCTGGATGGGGGTATCGACTGTAAATGTTGTCTCCACTGTGGTCGCTCCTTCCGGCTCCTGACTGCCCGGCATGGGCGTCTGAGCTCCGCACCCGGATAGGAGCAGAACCAGCGCCAGGGCGCTGATTGGAATGAGATGTTGTATCATTGGGACACCTTCTTTCTGGCGGAACAGCGCCGCAGGCCGTTTCCTCCGTAATGGCCGATCCAGACAAACAGGCCAAAGATAGCAAAGTAGTCTGCCAGAAACCTGGCCGCGGTCTGGCCGGGTGGGAAGAATAGAAAATGGGTCCGCAGAAGCAGATAGTCCGAAAAGCCGCGGAAGAAGGCCAGCAGGCCGCAGCACGCAAGGGCAGTGCCCATCAGCCGGAGGATCGCTGTCCGCGCTCTGGACGGGCCGGAAAGCCCGGCGATGCGGCGAATCTGCCCCATGACGCCGCTCCAATGGAGACCCAGGTGCAGGCCCATCAGCAGGAAGCTCCAGAAGGCGCAGGGCAGGTGAAGTGTGCTGGCCCAGTCCTGCCCCCATCCCAGCGGGAGGAAATCCAAGATGTATTGGGATAAGACCAGACCGCTAAACAGAGAACCGATCACGGAAAGCAGGAGCAGGAAGGTCAAAAGGGTCTGCGCCGCACGGTAAATGGACATCCGTCCTTTGTCCAAACCCTTGTACCAGACATGGTTCCAGATATGGTGGAGGACGATCAGCGCCAGCATGGCAAGCCCCAGCCACTCATGGACGGCCTCCCCGATCAGGGAGTAGCCCATCAGCGGGAGCAGGATGGCAGTCAGGGCCAGGTCTGTGATCCATCGTTTCAGCATCGTGCCACCGCCTTTCTTTCCGCCGGTCACTTGTGATATCGGAAAGCTCACTGCCCGAACAGCCAGCCCATGATCTCCGGGTCACGGGCGAACAGATTGCCGCCGCCGTGCTGGTTGGGGGCGCCGCCTGCCCGGAAGTAGTCCGCATCCTTGATGTCCAGCACCAAAAGCTGGTCGATCTCCTCCTCGGACAGCCCCGCCTGTGTATAGAGTTCGTGCAGTTGGTCGTATGCTTCCCGGCTGGGCTCGGAGCCGTAATACTCGTCGCTCTCCCCGATGGCAAAATACACGGGCACTCTGGCCTCCACCACCGGCTCGTAGGCCCCATCCCACTGGGAGGAGCACTGGAGGTAGGCGGTAAACAGGTCGGGTCGCAGCCCCATCACCTGGGACATGGTCTCCCCGCCGCCGGAGTAGCCCTCGGCGTACACCCGGTCGGGGTCGATGTTGTAGGCATCCAGCAGGTACTCCGTCAGGGCAATGGTCTGCTCCGCCGAAGTTTCTCCCCAATCACTGAGCTGCGGGGCCGCCACGATCATTTTGTCATTGTAGTTCAGCGATTCAAAGGCGAAGTCCTCGCTGTGCAGGTTCTGCCCCATACCCTGGAAGTACAGTCCCTCATAGCCGGGGAGGGTGAGGAATAGGGCGTATGATTCGCTGCCGTCATAGCTGTCCGGCACATAAATGTGGTAGTGGATGTCCCCCTCCGGGGCGTGAAGCACATTGTCCATCTGGAAGCCCCGATAGACCTCCGTACCCGGGGTGACCTCCAATTCCGGTTCCGGGGATGGATTAGGGGCTGGCTCCGGCGTCTCCTGCACCTGTGCCGGCGGTTCAGGTGTTTCCGGGGCGGGCTGCACCGTGCCCTCCGCACCACAGGAGGCCAGGCTCAGCTCCATGGTCAGCGTTAGAAATAGTGTGAGGATCTGTTGAATGGAAAACATAGCGGCACCTTCTTTCGGGACTATTGTAGTCCCAGTACGCCATCAACAGAAGTTCCAATTAGTTGTTCAGAATTAACCAATGGGTTTATACTAATGCGATTGTTAAATCAAGATTGCTGCTTTGTCGCTTGACAATCGAGCACTTATATATTTTTGGCCATTTTCAAGCCTCTGAATTGTAGTATTAGTAGAGGGAGAATACGAGGGTAGGGTTACGATAGCAAGCACAGCCAGCGAGTACCCACTGGCGGATTTTCGGTTTAGGGGGAC
>CBCTLT010000211.1:0-3935 GCA_965147785.1 uncultured Oscillospiraceae bacterium | reverse complement strand
TGCCCTTAAGAAATGGGAAAAACTCTGAAGGATGCCCAGAATCCTCACCGCGAACATCGGCAACCCCATCGGGCTGACAAGAAATGCAATAGCCAAAAGAATGATCCCGTTCTTTGGGGAGTATGTGACCAGAACCATTACTCCGAGAAGCGCAACAATGCTGCTGACAATTCGGAACAGAATTGCCGAACAGGAGATAATCCCCACGCAGGCAAGCGTGAACAGATCAATGGTCAGAACGATTGGCGCAGTCAGTAATTTGAGTATCCATCTCATAGGGCGTACCTCCTTTTCACGTTCATTATATGGACAAACCCGGAATCATGCAAGGATGCGGCAGGGATTACAGCTTGGACAGTTTATCCAGGATTGTCTGTGCAGCGTCCCACAGCTGTTCCTGGCCTCGGTGAATATCTTCCAGATCGACGTCGTAGATTCGCCCACTTTCATGGACACGCCTTGTAAGCTGATTCAGGTTGTTGCTGGAATACCGGAGCAAGGAAACCAGTTCCCTCAACTCCGGTAATTCCAATTTGACCACATATCCGTCAATGGCCATTTTTCGCATGAACGCCGAAAAATTAGAGGTTCCCAGCTGCCGCATTTTTTCCTGAACCAAACGCATTTCTTCAGGTGAAAACCGGACGGCCTTTATGATTTCTTTTTCAATCACATTACCGCTCCTGCCCATGGAAATTCGCCGAAATTTTCGGCGAATTTTTTATGGGTTGCCTTTGCAGCTTGTCCAGTACAGAGGGTTTGACAGTTTTCTCCTGCTGTCGGCAAAGCTCTTTGCGAAAAGCGCTTACAAACAAATCCGTCAATCCCGGATGGCTGTTCACGATAAGATAGACATTCCGATCTCCACCCCAGGCATCGGGATTCTTCTGGATGGGGATCGACTTTGCCCATTCCTTATTGCTGGGAGAAATCCGTCCGTCATGATCTTTTTGCTGAACGGTGTTGGCGAGGATATACATAGTCCTCTCAATACCAAAGGCATTCACAACCTCTGCAACCGCAGCCTTTCCGTCCAGACTGTAGCCGCTGTAATGGTCACGGATGGCATCTTCAACGGCTTGTTTGCAGGCCATATTTGCTTCGTTGGAAGCCCGGTACTGCTCCAGTTCCCCATGCTCATGGGCATATGTCCCGGATTGCGTATACACCGGCATTTCTCTGAGCACGCGGCGCTGTTCTTCCAGAATGGCATCCGCTCTGTTTTCCAGACAGTCCCAGACAGTATCCATATGATCCGTTTCCAGCTTTTCAAAATCCTTGAAAACATCCGCCAGAGGGCTGGGCGAGTTCATCAAGGCGTTGATCTGTGCATCCGAAAGGTCGTGATATTCCAGCGACAGCAGAATATCCTCCCGAATGGTGTACTCATAAGCGTGATTCAGAATTTCTTCCGGGGGCTGACCTTTCAGCCAGTCCCGGAAAGATTCCTGCTCAGCAAACATCTTCTGATACAGGGCCGTGTTGCGTTCTTCGTTTATCATTATCGTACCTCCTCATGATGTTTCTTTGGTTTCGGATTTTTGCTCTGCGGGGGAGCGGATTTCAACCTGCTTAAAATCGAGGGACGGCTGGATTTGGCAATAACCGGCTCGGATTGACCTCCGGCATCCAGGTTCAGCTCCGCATCCAGGAAGATCAGCCGTGCTGTTTTATTCTGCAATTCCTGTTCATAGGGCCATGGCTTGCCAACCTCCGCTTTTGCCGCCGCCTGCTGGTGGTAGGTTTCCTCCAAATGCGTTTGCAGCGCTTGGAGCCGCAGGGGCATCTGGGACAGAGCATTGTCCAGGCGAATCAGATTGCCTCTGGTGTCACTGCCCAGCTCTGCCGGATGGCGGAGTTTCCCCTGCATGGTCAGCACATATTTCTTCCCGAAGTTCTCCAAAGTGACGGACATGGTAAAGCCCCGATAGGTGCCAATCTCCACAGGGTCTAGGCCAGTGGCCTGTTTGGCAGCCTCGATCAGCGCCGCACCGGCATTCTCCCGTTCCAGAAGTGTGTCCGACAAAACGGTCATTCCGGCAAACCCGCCTTCGAGATGGGGATGTTCGGAGAGGGTCTGCATATCCGCTTTCAGAGCTTCTATCTGTTCCTTCGTTTTGGCAATCTCTGCCGGGAACGAGTGGATCAGGCTGTCCTCCAACCGGTACTGCTTTGTCTTATAGTCAGCCTTCATAATTTTCAGCCGTGCCACATCCACATCCAGGTCCATGCGCTCCTTGATTCGGGGATCACCGGCACAAAGAGCCTTGATTTCCGCAAAGGATAGTGCCACCTCGTCCACATCCTCACAGGAGCGGACGGGATTTTTACTGGACATGATCTGGGAAATAAACTTCTGCTTGTTCTCCACCGTCTGCCAAAGGTAGGCATCAAAGGTTCCTTCCGTCACATAGCGGAATACATGGACCTTTTCATTCAGATTTCCCTGACGTTCGATGCGGCCCTTTCGCTGTGCCAGATCACCGGGACGCCAGGGACAATCCAAATCATGGATTGCCACAAGCCTGTCCTGTACGTTGGTGCCAGCGCCCATCTTTGCGGTACTGCCCAGCAGAACACGAACTTGACCGGAGCGGACCTTTCCGAACAGCTCTTTCTTTTTAGCCTCAGAATTGGCATCGTGGATGAAAGCAATCTGTTCCGGGGGAATGCCCTGGGCAATCAGCTTGGAGCGAATATCCTCGTAGACAGTAAAGGGCTTGGCAATTCCGCCGAGGGGATCAAGCACTGTGCTTTTGGCTTTTACGGCAGCCTGGGGTGTGGAAACGTCACAGAATACCAGCTGCGTCAGCTTGTCTGCCTCGCCATCTTGCCACATTTGCAGAATGTTTTCCACGCAAAGATTGACCTTGCTTTCAGGATCGTCCGGGAAAGCCGGATTGATGATTCGCTGGTCAAGCCCCAGCTTCCGTCCGTCGCTGGTTATTTTCAGCATGTTGTCAACATCCGGGGAAACGGAACCGCTGTGGATCAGTGCCGCTCGCTCGGAAAGCTCCTGAACAAGTTTTTGCTGAACCTCGCTGGGTTTGGCTGCAACGTTGTGATATTCCACCTCCGGAACAGGAAGGTGCAGCTGATTCGCAGTCTTAATGTCCGCAACCTCCCGGAAAATGTTCATCAGCTCCGGCAGGTTAAAGAATCGGCTGAATCGTGTCCGGGGGCGGTAACCCTTTCCCTCCGGTGCCAATTCCAGGGCAGTAACGGTTTCTCCGAACCGGGAGGCCCAACAGTCGAAGTGAACCATGCCCATTTCCTGCAAACGGTCATATTGTAAGTACCGCTGCATGGTATACAGCTCCGTCATGGAGTTGGATACCGGCGTACCCGTAGCGAAAATCACACCCCGGCCTCCGGTAAGTTCATCCATGTAGCGGCACTTGGCGAACATATCGCTGGACTTCTGGGCATCCGAGGTGGAAAGACCAGCCACATTCTGCATTTTCGTATAGAGGAATAAATTCTTGTAGGAATGTGCCTCGTCCACAAACAGCCGATCAATGCCCAGCTCCTCAAATGTCACCACATCATCCTTCTTGTGTTCTGCCTGTAGCTTTTCCAGGCGTCCTTCCAGGCTGCGCTTGGCTCGTTCCATCTGCTTTACGGTGAAACGCTCAGCCCTGTTGGCTTTCAGCTCCCAAATGCCTGTGGAGATTTCTTCAATCTGTTTTTTCAGCAACGCCTCCTGCCGTTCCTGGCTGATGGGGATTTTTTCAAACTGGCTGTGTCCGATGATAACCGCATCATAATCGCCGGTGGCAATTCGTGCGCAGAACTTCTTCCGGTTTTGGGTTTCAAAGTCCTTCTGCTTCGTAACAAGAATATTGGCGGAGGGATACAGCCGCAGAAATTCTGAGGCCCACTGTTCTGTCCAGCAATTCATACATAAACTGCTGAATATAGGCTTTGTCAATCCA
>CBCTLT010000210.1:0-3944 GCA_965147785.1 uncultured Oscillospiraceae bacterium | reverse complement strand
GTCACCCCGTCGCTCTCCGTGGCCTCCTTGAAGGCCCGCCGCCGCTTTTCCGGGGCGGCCTGCCACCTCGTCTGCAAATACACCTCATAGCCGTTGTCCCAGCCGCCGTAGGAGCGGCAGGGCTGGTCGGTGAAGGATGGCAGGATACCCACCAGCGTGTACTGTGGCGGGATTTCCACCGGCACCCGCAGCAGGTGAAGGTCACGAGGCCAGTACATAAAGTCCTTGTAGAGCGGACGGAGATGGGGCAGTTCCTCTGCCGTCAAAGGGGCGTCACCTGTCCAGTCCAGAGAGAGGATCACCGCCCAGGGCTGCTCACTCACCGTGTCCGGCGGCGCAATATAGGCCACCTGGCAGGCGGTATAGCGTTTCAGATATTGATTGTAAACTGTATAGACCTCTCCGGCAT
The DNA here is from genome assembly GCA_965147785.1 of uncultured Oscillospiraceae bacterium. Classification (GTDB taxonomy): domain Bacteria; phylum Bacillota; class Clostridia; order Oscillospirales; family Oscillospiraceae; genus HGM13006. The sequence goes on along the minus strand of CBCTLT010000210.1, from coordinate 3,535 downwards.
TGGCTTTCATGGGTTCACGCTCCCCTCATCCGTCTTTCTCTAAATAAAATCCCCACACGCAGTTGGAGAACTCTCCAGCGGCAAAGCGGTGGATCTGCCCGTTGATCTCTACCTGCCAGACCTCAAAGGTATGTTCCTGGTGATAGACGGGATCTTGGACTTTTACCCGCTTGCCAGTGGTTTTCCAGTCGTAGTCAAAGATATTTACGCCAAACAATTTGCATTGACCGTCTGGGCCAAAGGTTTCATATTTCCAAGTCATATTTTCAATTCCTTTTCAGTGACTTGATATATGCGCTCTCCGAGCCGTCCCAGTAACAGTTCACACACCGGCCATCCTGAAAATGATGGTCGCAATTTGGGTAGCCATAGAGAACATGGGCGCATTCCGGGCACAGCCCCATCATCTGTGAGGAACCTTTGAAAAACAGGCTGCCGCACTCATCACAAATGGCCAGTTCTTTTTCTGCCATGGGAATCACCAGTCCCGTTCCCGGAGGGCCTCCTCGGTGTCAATGGAGATGTTGAACCATTCCAGAATGTAGGCCACAGCTGCCACAATACATTCCCGGGCTGCCGTTTCGATCTCGCTGTCGTTCTCATCAAACTCCTTCTGGAGATCATTGATGCCGCAGACCGCCTCGTCCAGCGTTTCCTGTATCACTTCGGTGTCGGTTTCGCCGCTCTCCAACAAATCGATGACCTTTTGAAGCTCGCCCTTTACCTTGTCTACCAGAAAAGCAGGATAGTAATCGTCCTGATACATCTCGTCCAGCAGTTTGTGATTGGGGTCAAATACTTTCATGTAAGTGCTCCTCTCATTTTTCCTTTATTGCTTGAAGCCTTTCCCTCCACTGCGCTTCTTCGATTCTCTCATCATTTTGGTAAAAATGGTCTTTGTCGCGAGCCAAATGATCAGCGAGCAGAGGTGCATCCAACGGGGTGCATACGATAAAACTGTCCCGATCCGTCCCCTTGATCTCCCGGTTGAGGTAATACACCCGCCTGGCATCGCGGGAATACCAGTGCCCAAGCAGTTCCCAGGAAGTCAGTTCTGCTTTGGGAAGCTGCTTGCCGTAGGCATAGATCCGCTTCTCATCTCTGGCAAAATAGGTATCGCCCAACGAGCGGAAAGAGGAAATTTCCGCTCCCTTGATGATCTTCACCTTGCCGTCCCCGTTGTGGAAGCAGACCTGTCGGCTGTCCTTTGCATAGCCCTGGGGCGCACCCGAATCGTTCTGGCCGTTGTCCAACACCTGGAAGGATGCCAGATCTGCTTCGGGGACTCTCCCGCTGGTGGTGTAGACGGCTGTTTTGTCCATGGCGTAGGCAAAGTTTAACACCCGGAACGATGCCGAATCTGCTCCACGCAGGCGAATCCCGCCGAGAAAACAGGCCGCAGAGGATTTGCCCCAGTAATGCCAGCAGCAGAAGTCTTTTGGATCAACCCCTTTGAGCAGACCGTTTTCATATAGGCCGGAGAAATAGACAACTCCATCCTTGAGGAAAAACTCGTTGTCCACCGGCTCTGTGTTGGTGATTGGCTGCAGCGTTTCTTCGTGCTTGGCTGTAATGCTCAGCTCAATCTCATCGTCGCTGTAAATCAAGTGGAGCCCATGATGGGCTTTTCCATCAAAATGCAGTTCGATGTCATGGTATTTGAGAATTAAAGGTTTCCCATCGCTTCTCAGCGTGGAAACGGCATCAGGATTCCCGAAGATCTCTATGACCTCATCCTGTGACATCCCGAATTTCAGCGGTGAAATGTCCCACGGATTCTGCAATGTTTGATTGCGCCAAATAGTAAAGTCCTGTTTCATAGTTTTCCGTCCAGTGCCTCCACAGTTTTCATGGCAGCGGAATCAAATTTACACTGCCGCAGTTCCCGTTCAATCAAGGCAAACACATCTGGAAAGCACTCGATCTCGTCCTGATACTCATATTTCGCATACAGTCTCCCGGACTCCGAGATCCAGACCTCTGCCGGATAATAGTAGCCGATGTAGCCGATGGGCTGGCACTTCTGACTGGCTGCCTGTTCAATTTCCGCCAGTTCACAGCCGGACATATCCCGGAAATAGGCATCCTCCAAATGGTTTTTGATTCCATTGACCAGATGAGGAAACAAAGCAAATTCAAAGTCAGCCGCCCATTTCAGCTTTTTCTGCGCCAGGTACCACTCACAGCACAGGCCGAAATACTTGCGGTAAAACCGCTGGGTGGTCTTCATCATAGGAACGCCATGATCGGCGTAATACTGCTCCGCAATGGAAATATCCACACTGCGGCCTTCGTACCACCCGGCGTACTCCATCAGCTGCTTGACCTTGCTGCCCAGATCGCCGGAAATGGGGATGCGTTCTTTAATCATAGGATACCACCTCAGCTCTCATGTGTGATACAAAAAATTTCCTTGTTCAGATCAAAGTAGATCACCATCAGCTCGTCAGTGATCTCCGGGTTGAAGGACAGGTCCAGAATGAATACCTGCTGATTCATCTCGCTGTCCACCAGGCTGCCAAACCGCTTGAGCCGCAAAAAGTCCACCATCTCGGCAAAGGACAGCTTGGATGGACCGGTTCCCGGAAAAAGTTCCGCCGCAATATCCGGGCCTACATTGTCCCTGTGGAACTCCATGAAAAAAGCCGCAACGCTATGGTAAGGGCTGTCCTCGTCCGCCAGCGCCGCTTTAATGGCGGCTTTGGCCTTTTCCGCCAATTCTTCCGCCTCATCCAGCATTTCTCCCACCGCATCCATGGCGGCAGGATCGTCAGTCAGTTCCTCATCCACATCAAAGAGAAAGGACAGTCCCGATTCCTCGGGAAAGATGAAGATTTCCTCGCCGGGCGTATATGGTAAATCAATGCGTTTACAATTCAGTTTCATAGATACACCTCCTCATTGGCTTTCCAGATGGGGCAATGGAATTGGCGAATAGACCACTGTATCTCCGTCATTATCCATCTTGAGAATGATAGCAAATTCCGCTGTATTGCTGTCCTGTCCCTTTGGGAGAGAAAAGATCATTGGGGGGCAGCGCAGGGCAGCATGGTTCGTGGTTTTATTCCAGTCTTCCATGGCAGCAGATAAAATGACATCAATGTGTGCCAATACCTTCTCAATGGAACCCGCTGAGATGCTGTAAAAAGCGGGGTTTTTATGATACTGCTCTGTGATGAAGTTTTTATAAGTCTGCACTGGCATAAAGCAAAATTCCCAATCAAGGGGATACAACCCAAGCCAATACCCATACAGTTTCATCTCTGCGCCTCCTTATCCCTCGATGCAGCGATTGATCAGAGCAATCACTTCCTGCTCCTCGGGCTCGTACATCTCATAGAATTCTTCAAACATTGTGTGTCCTCCTTTACAGCAGTTCCAGCACTGCGGCGGCAGACTCGGCAAACTCCTCCGGGGCCTGCTCCAATATATCCCGGTAGGCCAGCACCGCCTGCCAGGAGTAGTAATAGAAGCTGTAAATCTGGAGGGCGATCTGAAGATCTCGAACGCGCTCGAGTTCATCAAGAAGAACGCC
>CBCTLT010000209.1:0-3956 GCA_965147785.1 uncultured Oscillospiraceae bacterium | reverse complement strand
ACGGCAATCCTCAGAATCGCATCCATCTCACCGAGAAACCGCTCCAGCTCATGCGGGATGTGGTGAAGATTACGGAACCCGGCGGACATATTTTAGACCCCTTCGCCGGCAGCGGCACCACGGTGCTGGCGGCTGTGCTGGAGGGATACGCTGCCACAGGAATCGAAGTGTCCGAGACCTATTCAGCTTTGGCTCGAGCGCGAATGGAACAGAAATTGGAGCCATGACCCAAAGCTGTTTTGAACCGCTGCGAATTTGAAATTCCAATATCCGGACTACTTTTTCCAATCCTTTGCGCCTGTTTTCGTGAATTTTATTTGTCTTCTGGTGCAATATCCGTTATACTAGTGAATAGGAAAAATCAGGGGGTGCGGGATAGCAATCAGTTACAATTAGCTGCGGAAACAGCTGATTGACCATGGTTTGAGCAAAACCGACATGATGCACCGTACTGGGCTACAACATCGGAGACGTTGTAGAATTAATTCCTGATGCAGAAAACGGAGGAACAGACGCATGATTACAGGCGCGATTAAAAATAAAGTCGATAAAATCTGGACGGACATCTGGGCGGGTGGCATTACCAACCCCCTGACGGTCATCGAACAGCTGACCTATCTCATGTTCATCCGCTCTCTGGACGAAAAAGAGCTGGAAACGGAAGAATTTGAGCACATGACCGGCGAGAAGATGGACAAGATCTTTCCTCAGTCTGCCGTTGGGCAGTCCATGCGCTGGAGCAAATTCAAGAACAGCGATTCCCGGGACATTTACGATGTGATTTCTCAGCGGGTCTTCCCTGCTATCAAAAACATGAAACATGGCCGCTTGCCCGATTTCAACGAGAAAGGTGAACCGGTGGACATTGCCGACGATTCTGACAGCGACGAGCAGAACAAGACTGCCTTTGCCCGGTATATGAGCGACGCCATGTTTCTGATCCCCACGCCCCAGGTGCTGCAAAAAATCATCACCGGGCTGGATGATCTGTATGAGCATGACATTTCCGATCTGGATATGCAGGGCGATCTTTACGAGTATATGCTGGGCAAGCTGGCCACCGCCGGGCAGAACGGCCAGTTCCGCACCCCCAAGCACATCCGGGAAATGATGGTGGAGCTGCTGCAGCCCACCCCGGACGATACCATCTGCGACCCGGCCTGTGGCACAGCGGGCTTTCTGGTCTCCGCTTCGGAGTATATCCGCAGCCATTACGAGGACACCATGACTTCTGAGCAGTGGGAGCACTTTGCCGGGGACGCCTTTACCGGCTTTGACACCGACCGCACTATGCTGCGGATCTCCGCCATGAACCTGATGCTCCACTCCATCAGCCACCCGGAAATCGACTACAAGGACAGCGTGTCCAAGCAAAACCAGATCAGCGATAAGTTCACCATTTGCCTGGCAAACCCGCCCTTCAAAGGCACCGTGGACGCGGAGAGCATCCACGACAACCTGAAAGCCGTGACCAACACCAAAAAGACAGAGCTGTTGTTCCTGGCGCTGTTTCTGCGGATGCTGAAAAAGGGCGGTCAGTGCGCCTGCATCGTGCCGGACGGCGTGCTGTTCGGCTCCTCCAAGGCCCATAAGGCCATTCGGAGGGAACTGGTGGAGAACCATCAGCTGCGGGCAGTGATCTCCATGCCCTCCGGTGTGTTCAAGCCCTATGCGGGGGTGTCCACGGCGGTGCTGGTGTTCACCAAGACCGGGGCAGGCGGCACGGAAAACGTCTGGTTTTATGATATGAAGGCCGACGGCTATTCTCTGGACGACAAGCGCAGCGAGGTGGCGGAGAATGACATTCCCGACATTGTTGAGCGATTCCACCATCTGGACCAGGAAGCCGACCGCCAACGCACCGCGCAGAGCTTTTTTGTGCCCAAACAGGAGATTGCCGACAACGACTATGACCTGTCCATCAACAAATATAAAAAAGTGGAGTATGTGCCGGTGGAATATCCCTCGACCATGGAACTGATGACAGACCTGCATGAGCTGGAGATGGAGATCACTGCAGGGCTGGCGGAATTGGAGGGGATGCTGTGATGGTAAAGTTGAGGGAAGTTTGCACAATAAATCCGCGAAGCAAAACCTTTCAAGATGATTTTATGGTATCTTTTGTACCAATGCAAAATGTGAGCGAAGAAGGGAATGTTGATGCCTCTATAATAAAGCACTATGGCGAAGTGAAAAAAGGATTTACATACTTTCAAGAGAATGATGTATTATTTGCTAAAATTACGCCATGTATGGAAAATGGAAAGGGTGGGATTGCCAGAAATTTAGAAAATGGCGTTGCATTTGGAAGTACTGAGTTCCATGTTTTACGGCCAAATCCTAATTTTATGATAAGCAGTTGGCTGTACTATTTGACAAGCTGGCCGGAGTTTAGAAAAGAATGTGAAAAAAATATGACGGGAAGTGCTGGACAAAAAAGAGTTCCTAAAACATTTCTTGAAAATTATGAAATCCGACTCCCAGGATTGGCCGAACAGCGCAAAATTGCGGCTGTGCTGGACAAGGTCAGCGACCTGATTGCCAAACGCCGCCAACAGCTGGACAAGCTGGATGAGATGGTCAAGGCAAGGTTTGTGGAGATGTTTGGGGACCCGGTGAGCAATTCATTAAATTTACCGTTGCTGTCTTTGCCGCAGTTGGGCGAATTTGGAAGGGGTGTGTCCAAGCACAGACCCCGTAATGCCCCAGAACTGTTAGGTGGTGAATATCCCTTAATCCAAACGGGAGAAGTGGCAAATTCGGAATTGTATATTTCCTCATTTGAAAATACATATTCGGAATTGGGATTCAAACAAAGCAAAATGTGGAAAGCAGGAACGCTTTGTATAACTATAGCGGCTAATATTGCAAAGACCGCCATATTAGCGTTTGATGCTTGTTTTCCAGATAGTGTGGTTGGATTTGTTGCAAATGAAAAAACAAACAACGTATTTATTCATTATTGGTTTGTCTTCTTTCAACAAATATTAGAAGCACAGGCTCCAGAATCCGCACAAAAGAATATCAATCTTAAAATTTTAAGTGAATTAAAAGTAATTGTCCCATCAATAGAATTACAAAATCAATTTGCCGCCTTTGTGGAGCAAACAGAAAAAACAAAAACCACCATCAGCCATAGCCTTGAAAAGATTGAAACGCTGAAAAAGGCGCTGATGCAGGAATATTTTGGGTGAGTTTTATGAGTGAATTTAGTCAACCACACATTGTCTGGTATGCAATCCAGCATTTTTTAGCAGAAAGCAGAAAATATATTGCCCTCCTAAAGGTTTACAGTAAATATAACTCTAAGTTTGAAAATGAATTTTTACACCAATCGGAAGTTGCAATACTACGAGAATTGTGGTTGGGTGTCACGAAACTGTTTGATACTTCATGCAATAAAAAAGATGAAAATTGTAGCATATATCTTCTTAGGTCTCTATGCGTAAAGAACTTACATAAATTCCCTGGTGAGGAACAAGATTGGCTTATTTTGAAAATTGACGAACTGTGTCATAAATATCAAAGTATGCCCTTCAAAAAAGTAAGAAACAAAAAACTGGCCCATTATGATTTGAAGTCGGCATTTAATGCTATATTTCCACAAATATGTTTTGAAAGCATAGAGATGTTAATAGAAGAGTATTCTACCATTATTTCACAAGTGGGAGAACGATTAGTTGGAGTCAAACTAAAATTTACTGCAATAGACGACTTGGAAAAAACATATGAAAAATCTCTGAAGGATTTAATGAGCAAATGAGGTGAATAACCATGCCCAACTTCTCTTTCCTCGCAACCCAACCCGAATATGCCCTCTTTGCCCCGGCCTGCATCGAGGCCGAGAAAATCTATGCCTCCGCCCCGGCCATGTGCGCGGTGGGCTGCCGCAAGGCCCTGGAACTGGCGGTGAAGTGGGTCTATGCGGCGGACGAGACCATGCAGATGCCCTACAA
>CBCTLT010000208.1:0-3978 GCA_965147785.1 uncultured Oscillospiraceae bacterium | reverse complement strand
GCGAGCAGATCTTCAAGGCTAAGCATCTTGAGGATGAAGGACTCACCCCAAGCACAAAAGTGAACGCTTACATCGATTCCTATGGCAACCTGATCTATGCAGAGGTTGTGAAGCCTGCTGCACCTGAGGCGCGTCAGCCCGACGGCTATGCCTATGTGCTGGACAGCGCAGCCAAGGCTGCTACGGATGGTACCCCTGGCGATTGGTTTGGAGAAGGAACCGAAGCAACTGCTGCTGCCGCCAAGGCCAAAATCATTGACCTGACCGCTGGCGTTGCCGGCGATAAGGCCAAGATTGTGGATATTGCTGTTGTGAAAGATGCAGAGACGAGCGAGTGGTATTATGCCAACAAGTATGGCCAGCCCAGCGATACTGAAGTAACGGCAGAGGCTCCCTATACAACTCCTGGATTCTACGCCTATTACATCCTGGATGATGGTACCTATGTTTTTGAATCTGCTACTAATAAAGGTACTAATCAGGTATTTGCGGATAAAGCTTGGTATGGTGTACCTAAGGCTTACGCAAACGCAAACACTGAGCTGACCATCGTTTATGTGGACAATGCTACTTCGCCTACGCAGGTGAAGAGCGTGGAAACCTACACCGGTTACACCAACTTCCCTGAAGAGCAGGTTGAGGGACAGGGTGTATATGTGGTCAACGATAAGCAGGACCTTCTCCAGATTGTTTTGATGGTTGAGACAGCAGACCCTGATCCCACCGAGCCCGAGACCGTTTATGCGATTTCCGAGGGCTTTACCGAGCAGGATGCCGATGGCTACCATTACACTGTTTATGTCGCTGGCCAGGGTACAGTGGATTATGTGAGCAAGGACCAAAATGATAACTTGGCTAAGGGCGAGGTTGTTACCTTTACTGTTAAGGATGGAAAGCTGGAATCGCCTACGGTTGCTAATTCCTTGAAGGAAGGCAAAGTGAGCAAAGTTGAGGATACCTATGTTGTCATTGATAACGAGACCGATAAGGATTACACGCTCCTGAAGGACTACGACGTCTACGGTGGCAAGCTGGAAGTAGGTGCCAAGGTTGCACTGTATGGTACTGACATGAACGTTGCCTTTGTGGTTGTGCTTCCGGCGTAGGATGCTGCCGAATAATCTTACCATCCAGACTGCAACAAGGACTTTTGCTAAGTTCGCATTTCCCCTGACCGGCTGAAACGCATCGGATGAAAATAACGTAGGCGTTCAGCCCAGGGGCATCCCATATATGGGGCGGCGTGACACAGGTCGCGCCGCCCCTACTCCATCGTTTCTGCCAAAGGGAGGACGGCAAAGCAGTGACGAAGTATGTGTATAACGCGGCAAGACGTTTGAATGCAAAACGAAAACAGTTTTTAAAATGGCGGGCCGGCCAGGTGCTCTCCGCTGTCCGGCGGATCGAACGGGTCCATCCCCTGTCTGGAGCGCGGTGGGTGGCCATGACCTTTGACGACGGCCCCTGCGCCAAGTGCTTTTCCGGCAAAAAGGGTCTGACGGAGTCCCTTTTGGAGTCCCTGGCGGAATTTGGCGCTACCGCTTCCTTCGACGTGATCGGCACCACTGAGGAGAACTATCCCGACCAGCGGGGGGAGCAGGGAAGCTTTCAATTTGGGGGCGTAGGCTTTGACCATTACCCCTGTTATGGGGAGGATCAGCTGGCGGGGGCGGTGAACCAGCCGGAGCTCATCGAAAAGATTCTGGCAGGAGGCCATGAGCTCACCAGCCACAGCTACCGCCATATGCTTTTTGGGCCAAAGCCCCTGGTCTACAAGACCCGCCGCAGCCACCATTCCCTGGAGGAAGTCATGGGGGATTTGCAGCGGCTCCATGGATATCTCCAGGACCGGTTCGGCTATACCGTCCGTCTGGCTCGCCCACCCCATTATGTGGACCGGATCCCCGACGGCTCCACCGCCTATACCGCCTATCAGCGCATGGGCTACCAGTATCTAGCAGCCTCCTATGATGGGGGCGGCTGGCTGCCCGGCAAGGACTATGATTCGGAGGTCCGGGCCATGGTGGAACCCCTGGAACGGCTGCTGGAGCAGGACCCGGATGCCCTCAACGGCCAGATCATCTTCCAGAAGGACGGCTGCAATATGGCCCTTCGGGCCCCGGTGCAGGACGCGCTGCCCCAGCAGCTCCGACTGCTGCGGGCGTATGGGTATCGGGTGGTTTCGGTGTCGGAACTGCTGGCCCGGTCTCCCTTTGTGGATATGCCCCCGGATCATCCTGCGGCGTCCTATGTGCGCAATCTGGTGGAACGGGGCCATATCGTGGGCTATCGCAGCAACATCTTTCGAGGCGACCGGCCCATCACCCGGCGGGAGTTTCTCTGGATGGCGGCTCCCCCGGAGCTGCTCCGGCGTTGGCCGCAATCTCCAGAGACAAAGCTGCTCCATGAGGTGGAGGCTTTGTTGGGCTTCTCCATGGAAAATGCTTCCGGTAATACCCTGCTGGATCTGGCCATGGCCCGGGGCGTGGCGGTGGAGGAACGGGATTTTAAAGACAAATCCGCTGTGACCCGGTATCAGGCGGCAGCGCTTTTGGCAGGACTTTCGGAGACAATATGCGTGTCATCGTGACGGACTGTCGGTACAAGATGTCTCTGGGGCCGGTGCGGAGTCTCCATCGGGCAGGCTGCCGGGTGCTGTGTGGGGAGGACGTCCAAATTCCGAAGAAGCTGTGGCTGGGGTCCCGATCCAGGGCCTGTGACGGCACCGTCACCTTCGCCCGGGGAGATACGCTGGCCCAACGTATTGCAGCGGAGGCGGCTCCGGGGGATGTGATCCTGCCCGTGGGACGGGACAGCGTCCGGGCTCTGGCGGAGCATCCGGAACTCCAGACCCAGGGCCGATGGCTGGTGTCCGATCCGGAGGTGCTGGCCCTGGCGGATGATAAGATCGCCGTATGGCGTCTGGCAAAGGAATTGGGATTGCCGGTTCCTTTGTCCACGGTTCTGCGCCGGGGAGAACCTGCCCCCCAAAATTTCCCCGTTCCATGTATCCTCAAATACCCGGATGGGGAGGCCCTGGGGCTCCATGCCCCGGAGCGTTATCGCCTGGTCCGGGACCACCAGGCCCTGGAGAGGGCCAGAACGATCATGGAAAAACGGGGCGATTCCCTGTTGCTTCAGGAATACCTGTCGGGCCCGGATTTGGGCGTGGCCCTGGTCATGGATCGGGAGAGCCGGCCGGTGGATTTTCTCTGTTACGAGAGCCGGCTGGAGTATCCCCTGGAGGGCGGACCCACCTGCCTTTGCACCACTGTGTTTCGCCGGGATCTGGTGGAGATGGCCTGCAGAATTTTGCGGGCCATGAAATTCCGGGGAATCGCCATGCTGGACTTCAAGGGCGGGGCCCATGGCCCCTGTCTGCTGGAAATCAATCCTCGGGTATGGGGCAGCGCGGCTCTAGTGTGGCGGTCCGGCGGAGGACTGTTTGCAAGCTATGTGAAGGCGGCGCTGGGGAAGGCGGAGCCGCTGGATCTGGCCCGCTGCGGCCCCAACTACCGCCTGGGGGTGCGGATGAAGTTCCAGCCCCAGTGCTATGCCGCCGTGGCGGCGGAACTGCGACGGGGACAGATTCTCCGGGCCGGAGGGCACATGGCGGCCTGTCTGCTGGGGGCTGGAGATGGTCTGATGTCCTTCCGGGATCCTGGGCCATTCCTGCGGTACGTCAAAAATCTCTTGTCAGAAAAAAAGAAAGGATGATCCCATGGCGGAATACCGGCAGATTCTATCTGTGCTGGGGGCCGCAGCCCTGGCCGCGGTATTTACCGGGCTCTTGACGCCCTTGGTGCGTCGTCTGGCGGTACGGCATGGTTTCGTGGATGTGCCCCGGGACAGTCGGCGGATGCACTGCCGGCCTGTACCCAATGTGGGAGGCGTGGCCATTGTGGCGGTATTTGCGGCGCTGTGCCTGATGCTGGGGCAACGGTCCCGGCTGGAACTGGGAATCCTGGCCGGAGGACT
>CBCTLT010000207.1:0-3987 GCA_965147785.1 uncultured Oscillospiraceae bacterium | reverse complement strand
CAAATAGAGGGCGTACAGCCAGTGGGACCGCAGAAACATGCCAAAGCTTTTCATATTGCAACCGCCTTTCCCATTACAGGATCACATACCCCAGGCCCTTTCGGGTGGTAATGAACTGATCCAGCCCAGCTTCCGCCAGCTTCTTCCGCAGCCGGTTAATGTTCACTGTCAGGGTATTTTCGTCCACATAGCTGTCCGTTTCCCACAGCCGTTCCATCAGTGTCTCCCGGCTGACCACCTTGCCTTTCCGTTCCAACAGGACTTGCAAGATTCGATAACTGTTTTTGCTCAGCTCAATGCGGTTTCCCTGATAAAAGAGGCAGGTGTCCGACGGATCCAGCCTGGCTCCCCGGTGCTCCAGGGCCAAAAGGGATTCACCGCCCGGAAGGGACCGCCGCAGCACTGCCTGAATCTTGGCCATTAGCACGTTGAGATCAAAGGGCTTGGCGATAAAATCGTCTCCGCCCATGTTCATAGCCATGATAATATTCAGATTGTCCGACGCAGATGAAATGAAGATGACCGGCACCTGGGAGACTTTCCGGATCTCCGTGCACCAATGGTATCCGTTGTAAAATGGCAGGGAAATATCCAGCAGCACCAGCGTGGGAGAAAAATCTGAAAACAGCCCCATTACATTTTGAAAATCCTCCGCGCTCCGCACCTCATAGCCCCAGCCGGCAATATGCTTGGCCATGGCGCTAGCGATCACAGCGTCATCCTCCACGATCATGATTTTATACATTCCCATCACCCCAGGATTTCATCTTTGGCCTGCCGGATGTTTTTTACACGGATCAATTGCATTCCCTCTGGAGGAATCAGTTTGGCGCTGCCCTGATGTGGGATCATCACCTGATCGAACCCCAGCCGGCTCAGCTCCGCGAGCCGCTGGGGCAGATAGTTCACTGCCCGGATCTCTCCGGTGAGTCCCACTTCCCCGATGGCCGCTAAACCGGAGGGAATTGGCTTGTCCCGATAGCTGGAGGCCACCGCCAGAATCAGCGGTAGATCCGCTGCAGGCTCAGAAAGGGTTAATCCGCCGATTACATTGATATAGCCATCGCAGGCGGAAAGCCGCATCCCACCCCGCTTGTCCAGCACTGCCATCAGTAGCGTAGCCCGGTTGAAGTCAAAGCCGTCTGTGGTTCTGCGGGGTACATTGAAGCTGGAGGATACCACCAGCGCTTGGATTTCAGCCAAAATGGGCCGGGTGCCCTCCATGGCACAGGCAACGCATGTGCCTGGTGCGTTGAGAGGTCTGCCGGAAAGCAGCATTTCCGACGGATTCTCTACTTCTACCAGTCCATTTTCGTGCATATCAAAAACTCCCAGCTCGTTGGTAGAGCCAAATCGGTTCTTTGCTGCGCTGATGAGACGATAGGAGGAATTCCGGTCCCCTTCAAAATAGAGGACACAGTCCACCATGTGTTCAAGCACCTTGGGTCCTGCAATGGACCCCTCCTTGTTGATATGGCCCACCACAAAAACGGTAATCCCCCGTGACTTGGCCAAATGCATCAGAGACATGGTACACTCCTTTACCTGGGAAATGCTTCCCGGTGCAGAGGTACCGTCCTGGGTGTAAAGGGTCTGAATAGAATCCACCACCAGTACGTCGGGATTCAGGCTTTCCACTGTCTCCAGAATCCCCTCCATACTGGTTTCCGAAAGGACATAGAGCTTATCGCCGGATACCCGCAGCCGGACAGCCCGCATTTTGAGCTGTGTTTCAGACTCCTCACCGGACACATAGAGCACCGTCAAGCTTTTGCACACATATGCGCAAAGCTGCAAAAGCAGTGTGGATTTCCCGATACCCGGTGCGCCCCCTACCAACACCAAGGAGCCCCGGACAGCACCACCACCCAGCACCCGGTCCAGTTCCTCCATGCCGGTAGGAAACCGCGCCTCGTCGGCGGTATTGACCTCAGAGAGCCGTTTTGCCGTTCCGTAAGCAGCACGACTTCCTCGTTTGGAAGTGGCGGTGGATGCAACCTTGTGCTCCGTGATGGTATTCCATTGCCCACAGGCCGGACACTTCCCCTGCCATTTCATGGTTTCATTGCCGCAGGCCGTGCAGTAGTAAATTGTCTTTTCTTTCATAAGTAATCCTCATTTTAAACGCCGGAGTCGTCCTCCGTTTCATAATTGGTGATGGTAGCGGCAATGGCCACAGCCAGCTGTTTTTGGTATTCCGCAGTTTCCAACTTGGCCTCTTCCTCCGGATTGGTGAGAAACCCACACTCCACCAGAATTCCAGGGACCTCAATATGGTTCATCAGGTATACGTCCGAGGAGATGGCTTTGGCTTTTCTGGTATTGGCGGGGTCCACCGCAGTCTGCAGCGCCGTTTGCAGCTGCTGTGCCAAGGCTTGACTCCCTTCTGTTTTGGCGTAAAACACCTGTGCACCGTGATATTTCGTCACCGGATAGGTATTCTGATGAATACTCACCAGAATTGCCTCTGGATGTTCATTGATCAATTCCACCCGATTCCGAATGTCACTGATTTTCTTCTGGGCAATGGTACGGGCGTCGGAATCTGATAAGTCTGTATCCGTTTCCCGCACCAAAAGGGTCCGTTCTCCCAAGAGGCCCAGGACCGCATCTGTTTTCAAAGTGATTGCCAGGTTGATGTCCGACTCTTTGGTACCTCCCGCGGAGGATGATCCGCCATCCGGACCGCCGTGACCAGCGTCCAGAATAATCAGACGTGAAGCCTCCACACCGCCCGAAACCGCCACGGAACCCGTGAGACCGCGAATCGCCAAAAGTGCCAACAGGGTCAGGGACAGCACATACATACAGGATAAAAATCTCACTTCGCCGTGCTTCATAAAAACACCCCCATAATACCTATGAGGGTGCTTTGAAATTATGCGTCAGCGGAGCCGCTTGTCTTTGTCTCTGGTCTTGTAGATAAACTTATAGAAAATGCCAATGTTGTTGTAACCGTTTTTATAGGCAAAATAGCCGATTATGGGCTGGAAAATCAACGGGATCAGGAAAAAGGGCGCAAGCAGCCAAATGGAGGCGTCAGGCATCGCTGCCTGTACTACGCCGATCATCATCATAAAGGGGCTGTAAAACACCAGCCAGAGGACTCGAAACAGATCCGACCAGATCCCTGAGCCCAAGCTCAGCACGCACATAAGGATCACGCAGCAAAGGCCTGGGATCTGCGCCAGCAGTCCAGTTTTCAGGCCACGTTTGGAATCATACTCCAGGTATTTATATTTGACCAGATTGTAATCACGCATGGCCAGCTTGTAGATGTCGTGATAGTCGAAATAGACCCAAAGAATCAGGATCAGGAATGTGAGGATCCAGTATAGCCAATAGGGCACCTGGACCGAATTGGTGATCACAGCAAAAATAATATACAGTGCCACGGTTTTGATTCCCACATACCAGTGTTTCCGTACAAAGGAAAAATCCGTACTGGTCATAACATTGGGATCTGCGGAGCGTGGTGAAAATTCCGGCTTGGAGGCCTTGTTGGTACTCATGGGCAGTGTCCTTTCCATTGATAATCGCAGACAATTCCGCTTAGGAGATTATAGCACATCTTTTCCCATCTGAAAAGCCTCAGGAGAAAAAATGAACATATTTCGATGGCTGCCATAGGATGGAATGAGTCAACGAAAAGGAGGTTATTTTGTTGGATTCAATGAAAAACGATTCCCATTCCTGTGATGCATTGACCACAGGAAAATTGTCGCAATGCGGCATGCTGGCTGTACCCTATGTACCGGTTCAGCGCAGCACGGACGGAAGCTATCAGGTTGAAAAGGGGCTGGCTCGCGGAACCCTGTTTCCGGGATTGGATCTGCCATATCTGGGGATGATCAATCAGAATGTGGATATATCCACCCCCATGAAAGAGCTAATGGCTCTTGGGTTTGCGGTTCAGGAGCTGGGACTTTACCTGGACACCCATAGAGACGACCAAGAAGCAGAAAAGCTGTTTCAAAAATACAACAA
>CBCTLT010000206.1:0-3997 GCA_965147785.1 uncultured Oscillospiraceae bacterium | reverse complement strand
GGAGCAAGGATTTTCGATGAGACCCATTTTCGCCGATGTCTAGGTGTGGTTTTGGCGGGAGAAGTCCAAGTGGACAAACTGACGCCAGACGGAAAATACATGAAAATGTCTTTGCTTCGGCCTGGAGAATGTTTTGGAGCAGCTGCTATGTTTTCCTGCCGAGATCGGTATGCCACGGTCTTGACAGCGGAAAAAAACGTGGAAATTCTGTTTATTCCCGAGGAACTGATCCGATGGGCTATGCGTCGATATTTCACCATTACGGAAAATTACATTCGGTATCTGTCCGACAGAATCTGGTTTTTAAATGAAAAAATCTCCACCCTGACCGCTGGTACTGTGGAACAACGGGTGGCCGTATTTATGCTGGAACACTGTGACGACACCGGTGCACTCCACACGTCCATGACCGCCTTGAGTCGTCAGCTCCATATTGGCAGAGCGTCGCTCTACCGGGCTATGGATGGCTTGGAGGAACGGAACCTCGTTGCGAGGGACAACAAATCTCTGAAAATCACAGACTATGACGGACTGCGTGCTTTAACGCTTTCCAAATAAATTAGCAAGGAGAACCTTTATGAAACGAATCATTGCATTTCTGATGACAGCTGCGCTGCTGACTGGCGTACTGTCTGGCTGCGGCAGTACAGAAACTTCCGACAGCGCAACCAGTGCGGTTTCTACCGAGACCACCGAACAGGTGAGCCAGGTCCCCTCTGAGGAACCGACCGACACGTCCGAGGTGGCTTCTGTGGTAGAGTCCACCCTGGAAGAACCCACCAGTGTGGTGGAGGAAACGACTTATGAGGCTGTAGACATCAACGTGGGCACCATCAAAGGACCCACTGGTGCGGGCATGGTGAAGCTCATGGATGATGCTGCCAATGGAGCCGCAGCCAACAATTACACCTTTACCCTCAGTGCCGACGCATCTGAGGTGGTGACCAAAGTGGTGGCAGGGGAGTACGACATTGCCTGCTTGCCCACCAACAGCGCCGCTATGGTCTATCAAAAGACACAGGGCGCTGTGAAGCTGCTGGCCCTGAATACAGAGGGTGTTCTGCATATTCTCCAGAACACCACCAATTCTGAGCCAATTACCGATTGGTCTGAGCTCCAAGGAAAGACCATTTATACCATTGGCCAGGGCGCCAATCCGGAATATGTGCTGGACTATGTGCTCAAGGGCCATGGCCTGGACCCGGATACAGATGTGACGATCCAATTCTGCGGTGCTGCGGATGAGGTCATTGCTGCCTGTGCCTCCGGAGAGGCAGAGTTTTGTATGCTGCCGGAGCCCAATGTGTCCGCACTGATGGCCAAGGTGGAAGGCTTTACCCAGATCTTTGACATGACCGAGGCCTGGGATGAGATCGTGGAGGACGGCAGCATTTTGACCCAGGGCTGCGTGGTGGTGCAGGCTAGCTTCCTGGAGGAGCATCCCGAGGCTGTGGAAAAATTCCTGGAGGAATACGAGGCGTCTACCACATTTGTCAATGAAAATCAGGAGGAAGCCGCCAAACTGATGGCATCCTATGAGATTGTACCCAGTGAAGCCATCGCACTGTCCGCACTGCCTGGCTGCCATATTATCTGCAAGACCGGTCAGGAAATGAAGGACAGCATTGCGGGCTATTATCAGGTGCTGTTTGATGCGGACCCCACCTCGATTGGCGGAGCGCTGCCGGATGATGACTTCTACTATATCGCGGACTAAACGGATTGGAAAAGGGCTAATTGCTGCCGCATTCTGGCTCTGTATCTGGCAGCTGGCAGCAACAGCGGTGGACTTGCCGCTGTTGCTGCCGGGACCGGTGGCCGTTTGGGAGGCACTTACGGAGCTTGCTGGAGAGGAGACTTTCTGGGCCCAGGTGGGGCTGACGCTGCTGCGGATCCTGGGGGGATTTGCCATGGGAGCTGGGGCGGGTTTTTTGGTTGCAGTTCTGACCTCTTTTTCCTTTCTGGGAGAAATGCTGCTGTCTCCTGCCATTCGGATCATCAGAGCCACGCCTGTGGCGTCCTTTATCCTGCTATGTATGCTGTGGCTGAAAAGCGGATTTTTGCCGGCCTTTATTGCAGGACTGATGGTAATGCCGGTGGTATGGGGGAATGTATCCGAGGGATTTCAGCAGACTGATGCCCAGCTGCTGGAAATGGCCCGCGTGTATGGGATGAGTAGGATCAAGACATTTTTTGTTTTGTATCT
The DNA here is from genome assembly GCA_965147785.1 of uncultured Oscillospiraceae bacterium. GTDB lineage: Bacteria > Bacillota > Clostridia > Oscillospirales > Oscillospiraceae > HGM13006. The sequence goes on along the minus strand of CBCTLT010000206.1, from coordinate 1,791 downwards.
GCCCTCTGTGATTCCTTATTTTCGAGCTGCCTGCCTGACAGCTATGGGAATGGCCTGGAAATCCGGCGTAGCGGCGGAGGTTCTGTGTCAGCCGCGAAAATCTGTGGGTACTGGGCTTTATTTTGCTAAAATTTATCTGGAAACACCCAATCTTTTTGCCTGGACAGCGGTGGTGATTGTGCTGAGCGTTGTGGTGGAAAAGCTGTTTGCTGTGGCATTCCGCCACCTCGGTAGCCATTAAGATACAAAAATGGGGCTGGAGCCATCTTGATGACGGCTTCAGCCCCGTTTTACATATGTTCTGTCGGGAACGCTTATGGAGACTCCGCACCCCGTGGAGTCACAATCCGGCAGAAAACACATCTGTGGTTGCGTTCCTAAGGCATGGGACGCAATACATCTGTTGTTGTTTCGTAAAGGAGAGAAAAGAGAAGAGAGTTTTAGTATACTGTCGGGTGCGTCGCCTCCGTTCTTTGCAAAGGGGGCTGTCGGCATATCCGGGAATATTTCCCCGGCAATCAGCTGACCCTCCGCCGTTTTTCTTTACATGCTAAGCATACAGCAAGGTTGTGAACGGGGCATGAACGAGAAAAAAACAATTCATTAAGGCGCGTATTCCCCAAGGGCCTGCTTATCCAGTAGTGTAATAGAGCCGTAGCTGGTCTGCAGCAGTCCCTGTTTTGAAAACTCTCCCAGTAAGCGGCTGACGGTCACTCTGCTTACGCCCAACGCCGATGCCAGTTCTTCGTGAGTTACCCGAATCACATCGCCAGGATAGTTGAGCAGCAGCCTGGCCAGACGTTGATCGGCGCTTTGAAAGCTCATGGTGTCCACATGACCGCTCAGCAGCCGAACTGTCCTGGCCAGATAGGCGATCATGGTGGAGGCTAGGGAGGGGTACTGCTGAAAGAGCCGATCCACCGTTTGATGCTCCAAACGGACAATCTGGCAGTCTGTTTTTGCCGTGGCGGTGGATACCCGGGGCATCCCGTCGAAAAAAGAGGCTTCCCCAAAGATACTGCCGGCCCGATAGATGGTCAGCAGCTTTTCCTCTCCCTGGTCGGAGAGAATGCTGGTGCGGACAGAACCCTCCAGGAGACAGTAGAGGAAGTCTGGTGATTGCCCCTGGATGTAAATCAGCTGCCCACGGCGATAGGTCAGGGCAGGACCGGCGGAAAAAAATGGCGCGAATACCTCTGCTGGCACACCGGTTCCTGGGGCGGAAAAGCTGTCGTAGTACATTCTTGCACCTTCTATGATTTTTATGTTATAATTGTAACATACTTTACATTCTTTCTGCAAGAGATGTGTCATAATGAAAGAAAAAACAGGAGGGATTCATCTATGGGAATGACGATGACACAGAAGATCCTAGCAGCCCATGCGGGAAAGAAATCGGTCTCGGCTGGAGAACTGATAGAAGCCAAGCTGGATCTGGTGCTGGGCAACGATGTGACGACCCCCGTTGCCATTACAGAATTTGAAAACGCAGGGTTTACCAAGGTTTTTGACAAGGACAAGATTGCCATTGTCCTGGACCATTTTACGCCCTGCAAAGATATCAACGCTGCAAAGCTATCCAAGCAAGCTCGGGATTTTGCAAAGAAGCATCAGATCACCAACTTCTTTGACGTGGGCACCATGGGCATTGAGCATGCACTGCTGCCGGAAAAGGGGCTGATTGCTGCCGGTGAATGCTGCATCGGCGCAGATTCCCATACCTGCACCTATGGCGCCTTGGGAGCATTTTCCACCGGTGTGGGAAGCACGGATATGGCAGCCGGTATGGCT
>CBCTLT010000205.1:0-4010 GCA_965147785.1 uncultured Oscillospiraceae bacterium | reverse complement strand
GGCCTCGCAGCGGTTGTTGCAGACATAGCCCAGGGCATGGGGGAAGGTCAGCTTTTCGCGGATGACGCCCACCGCCTCGGAATACTTGCCGGCGGCAATGAGCCGGAGATAGGCGGGGATATCGGTGTGGGCCGGGCACTCGGCACGGCAGGGCACCAATGCCTGCTCCCGAGGCAGATCGGACCGGAACAGGCCCTCCATATCGATGAGGGCGCCGGTGGGACAGACTTCCACGCAGGCGGAGCAGAACCGGCAGTCGGTCTGATTGAGGGGCAGATCCCCGGGGGTGGAGATATAGGTCTCCAGACCCTTCTTCTCGTAGCCGATGGCCCCTACCTTTCTGAGGTTATTGCAGGCCCGGACGCAGCGTCCGCACTGGATGCAGCGGTCGTTCTCCCGGATGATGATGGGAGAGCCGGTGCCGATTTTCAGGGTCTGCTTTTCGGGGAACTCGTCCTTCATGCGGGCATGGAGAACGCCTAAGTACTGCCACATGGCCTGGAGCTCGCAGTTGCCATAGGCCCGGCAGCCGGTGCCGTCATGGGGATGGCCGGCCATGATGAGCTCCAGGGCGATCTTCCGCAGCTGCTGGAGCTTGGGGGACTTGGTGGTAACGCGCATCCCCTCCTGGACCTCGGTGACGCAGGAGGACACCGGAGCGTTTTCGCCCTCACGCACATCTTACATCCGCCGGTGGCCGGCAGATCGGGATGGGAACACAGATGCGGAATATAGATATCCGCAGCCAGAGCCGCTTCCAGGACACTCATGCCCGCTTCGGCCTGGATCTGTTTCCCATCTATAAACAGAGAAATTTTGCCCATTTGTTAAACTCCCTTATCCATAGAATTTCCGCCAAAGGGCGCAAAAGCCCCCTTTGGGCGGAGATTATCCTACGGGTATTGTACCACACCATTGGGGGGGCTTCAACCGTTTTTTCATCATATTTTTTGCAGCGGACTGTGCATTTTGTATAAAACGTTTCATTTATGACCTCTATTTTTCCCTTTCCTTCTATATAATTCCGCCACTGCACAAATTATCACAAATTTTACGAAATGAATTGGAAACGCCCCTGTTCATTCCATAGGAACTGTGCTAAAATAAAGAGACGATCAAGAAGATAAAGGAGCAATTCCATGGATACAGTAAGAAGAATCGGCGTCATCGGCCATAAAAACCCGGATACGGACTCCATCTGCTCGGCCATTGCCTATGCGGACCTGAAAAACCGGCTGGGAGGCGGACACTATGAGCCCCTGCGGGCCGGCAGTATTAGCGGGGAGACGGCCTATGTGCTCAAGCGCTTCGGCCACAACGCCCCGGAGCTGTGCCTGGACGTGGGTGCCCAGGTCCAGGACATCGACATCCGCCAAATGCCCGGGGTGGCCGGCCGGATGACGGTCCGCCGGGCTTGGGAGACCATGCGGGATCAGCAGATCTCCACCCTGCCCATCACCGACGAATCCGGCCATCTTTTGGGCATCATCACCCTGAAGGACCTGGCCATGGCCAATATGGACTCTCTGGATACCCAGTTCCTGGCCAATTCCCACACCCCCTATCAGAACATTTTGGAGACCCTGGAGGGAACCCTCATCACCGGAGATCCCGAGGGCTGCGTCCAGTCCGGCAAGATCGTGGTGGGGGCCGCTTCTCCCGAGACCATGGAAGCCATTGTGGAAAAGGGAGACCTGGTCATCGTGGCCAACCGGTACGAGTCCCAGTACTGCGCCATTGAGATGGAGGCCTCCTGTATCGTGGTCTGCACCGGCTCCGCCGTACCCAAGACCATCGTCCGGCTGGCAGAAAAGCACGGCTGCACCATCATTTCCACCCCCTATGACACCTATCCTGCCGCCTGCCTCATCTCCCAGAGCGTGCCCATCTCCTTCCATATGCTGAAAAACAATCTGCTGACCTTCAAGCTCACCGACGATCTGGAGGACGCCAAGGAGGTCATGAGTAAGGTGCGGTTTGTCTACTTCCCCATTCTGGACGGCGACGGGAAGTATGTGGGCGTAATCTCCCGCCGGAACCTGCTGAATCTCCGGCGGAAGCAGCTGATCCTGGTGGACCACAATGAAAAAAACCAGTGCGTGGACGGCTGGGAGGAGGCGGAGATCCTGGAGATCATCGACCACCATCGGATCGGCAATTTGGAAACCAGCGGCCCGGCCTACTTCCGAAACCAGCCTGTGGGCTGTACCGCCACGGTGATTTTCCAGATGTACGGGGAATCGGATGTTCCCGTGCCGCCGGATATTGCGGGTCTGCTGCTGTCGGCCATTTTGTCCGATACCCTGAAGTTCCAGTCCCCCACCTGTACCCCCCTGGATCAGAAAACCGCCCGGACCCTGGCGGAGATTGCCCAGGTGGATATTGACGAGCTGGCGGCGGCCATGTTCGAGGCCGGGGAGGATCTGGAGGGCAAGACCCCCCAGGAGGTGTTCCAGCAGGACTACAAGATCTTCGACGCCGAGGGCATCCACTTTGGCGTGGGCCAGGGCAGCTTTGTCAGCCAGGTGAACTACGACAAGGCCCGGCAGATGGTTTCGGGCTATCTGAAAGAGGCCCTGAAAAAGACCGGGCTGGACATGGTGTTCTATATGCTCACCAGTCTCCCCTCCCAGTCCACCCTGGTGCTCAGTGCGGGAGCCGGGGCCCAAGAGCTGCTGGTGACGGCCTTCGGGGCCGAGGCCGGAGACGGGGGCGTGCTGCTGCCGGACGTGGTGTCCCGGAAGAAGCAGTTTATTCCCCAGCTGCTGCGGGCCATTCAGGAGGAATAAGGGAGAAATCCTTGGTCATGTAAAAGCGTATCGCCGGTGCGGAACATCAGGTTCCGCACCGGCGTTTTTCTGTCCATATTGATGGTTATGCCACGGGGCCGTTTTCCGCGGGATAGTAGAGTCCCTCCGGCCCTTCCGCCACGGTGAGGTCGCAGGGGACGCTCTGGCTGGGATCGGGATGGTGCTCCCAGAGCCGGTAGAGGGTGGGCAGGAATACAGGCCACTGGGCGGCCTCATACTCGGAGTGATGGGCGCTGTCGGCAGGATCCGGGGCCGAGGTTGGGTCCTCCAGTACAAAGGCGGGAGGCTCGGAGCAACGGGTGTTGGCCACTGCCGCCACCACATGATTGCAGCCGCCGGGGGCATCCTCCCACATATGGATGGTGGAGTCCACAAATTCTCCCTTGCCGTTGAATACGCCTTCCACAATGACGTGGGCCAGATGGGTTTTGAAGAAGAACCAGGAAAGGTCCAGCCGGTGGATCTCCACGCCGTTGCCGCCGAAGACGGGCTTGCCGGGGACCATGGCCTCGGAGATCATGTGGACCGACTGCAAGAAGCCGTACTGTCCGGGGCTCTTGACCCAGGAAAACCGCTTGTGGGACCCGGGGGCCCAGAGGTAGTAGCCCTTTTCCATATTGGCCCACCACCAGTCCCTCATCTTGGCGGAAACGCCGGGGAGGAAATGCTGGGCCTGGGTGGTGATGACGTAGCCCTTGGCTGTGGCCTCCTCCGTCAGTTCCAGGGCCGGATAGGCCGGCTTGGGGGGCTCCAGGGGAGTAAAGGGCAGGGTTGGGACGTGAATGTTGTCCTGAAAGGGCATGAAGGTCTGCCCGCCGTTGGGAATGTAGTCCATGATAAACGCTCCGTTTCTTATCAGTTATTTGCTTTTTTTCAAAAGATTATTTTGAGAAAAATGGCAACAAATCAATTTCAGAATCTACAAAAACGCCGCCGATCTGGTAGTCATTTGCCACCTTGATCTCACTGCCATCTTTTTTATATATGCTGATCCGGCTGCCGTCCACATCCTCCAGATCATACATTTTTTCTAATCCGGGGATGTGTTTCTCAAGGGCCTGGCATTGTCTCCTGTAAATTTCCTCATCCGGGACTGTATATATTGTATATTGGAACAAACAGATCACCCCTATTTCCAGGCTGTCTTTATTATAATACACCCTTTTCGGACATTTTGCCAATACCCCTTTTGGAAAGAAT
>CBCTLT010000204.1:0-4019 GCA_965147785.1 uncultured Oscillospiraceae bacterium | reverse complement strand
ACGGCCGATCATGGCCTGCGGTTCTCCATTACGCTGCAGCCCAACGAAGTGATGCTTTTAAAAATCATCCCATGCGCCTGATGGCATTCCGGTGATGTATTCTGCAAAGACCGTGGTTGTCCTATGGAACCTTTGCAATTCGGAACCATCGCGTGCCATTTTCCAACATAAGATAACAATTGGGCGGATTACCGATGAAACGGTAATCCGCCCAAACTCGTTTTGATTTAGCAGACGGTTTGATAAATCATAATAAAGTGGCAAATACTGCCCAAGACAATAAATACATGGAAAATTTCATGGCAGCCAAAGTAGCGGTTGTGCCGTCCGGGCCATTTCAGTGCATACAGAATGCCGCCGATGGAGTACATAACGCCGCCGGCCAGCAGCATAATAAAGGATATGGTGGACATGTGCACATGGAGCGGGTAAATGGCGAAGATGGCGGTCCAGCCCATCACCAGATAGATGCCGGAGGTCAGGACCCGGGGCATTTTGATCCAAAACAGGGTAAATACACTGCCGAGAATGGCCATGGTCCAGATTACGATCAGCATCACTCTGCCGGACATTGTGCCCTCCAGAGAAAGCAGGCAAATGGGTGTATAGGTGCCGGCAATGAGAAAATAGATCATTAAATGGTCCAGCTTCCGCAGGAACAGACGACCCTGAACGCCGATATTCAAAGAATGGTAGACCGTGCTGGCGGTGTACAGGCAGAGCATACTCACCGCATAGATGGAAACGGCCGTTACCGCCAGAGCGCCCTGCGTGACGGTGATCTGCAGCAGAACGGCCAGCGCTAGAATTGCCAGGATAATGCCTACGCCGTGGGTGAGGGCGGAATATGGCCGCAGGCCATCATAAGGATTTCTTCCCTGTTCACTGTATTTTTCCTTCATGGAAGACGCCTCCTTTTCATGCGGGTTCACAATTTCTTTCACATACTTAGTATACCCAGAAAATCACGGTTAGTCAATATAATAATTACCAAATATAATAATTGAAATTATATTATAGAGAGAAATTTTGACGATTCGGATATTCTGCTGGATGGCTGGGTAAAATCAGCATAGCGGCATTTTTACAAATATTTTACTGGAGTAGGATTTCAAAGTTTACATTGCCCTAGTATGATGATAACCGTTACAGGACATCAAATATGAAATCAAAAAAGGAGTAACGATTACAATGAAAAAATTGATTGCTTTGCTGGCGGTTTCCGCCATGCTTGTAGGCGCCATGGCTGGCTGTGGAGATTCCACCCAGAGTGCCAGTGAGACAGCTGCTGCCGAAAGCCCCGCTGCGGTAACAGAAGAAGCTGCCACCGAGACCCCTGCTGCTGAAACCGAAACGGCTGCTGCTGAGACGGAAACGGCTTCCACCGAGGAGACCGCAACTTCCGAGAGCACCGGATCCAACCTGGATACTGACATTACGGTAGTTTCCCGGGAAGAGGGCTCCGGCACCCGCAGCGCCTTTATTGAGCTGATGGGCATTGAAGACGACGACGGAGATCACACCACGGATATGGCTGAGATCAGCAACTCCACCTCCGTTGTGACCCAGACTATTGCGGGCAACACTTCCGCCATCGGATACATTTCCCTGGGCTCCCTCAATGATTCCGTCAAAGCCATCAAGGTGGACGGCGTAGAGCCCACGGTGGAGAACATCAAGGCTGGCAGCTATGCAGTATCCCGTCCCTTCGAGCTCTGCTACAAGGAAGAGAATCTCACCGAGCTGGGTAAGGACTTCATCTCCTTCATCCTCAGCGCGGACGGTCAGAAAATCGTAAGCGAGGAAGGCTACATCACCATGGATGAGAGTGCCGAAGCTTACACCGGTTCCGGCATGAGCGGAACCCTGAGCCTCAACGGTTCCACCTCTGTGTCTCCTCTGATGGAGGTGCTGGCGGAGGCCTACCGGGCCATCAACCCCGACGTCACCATTGACATTCAGCAGACCGGTTCCGGCGCTGGCATCACTGCCACCATTGATGGCTCCTGTGAGATCGGCATGAGCAGCCGTGCCCTGAAAGAGGAGGAGCTGGCTGAGGGCCTGACCGAGACACAGATCGCACTGGACGGAATCGCTGTGATTGTCAACCAGGAAAACAGTGTGACCGATTTGACCTCCGAGCAGATCCGTCAGATCTTCGTGGGTGAGGTCACCAACTGGGCCGACCTGGGCTGAGTCCGATTCGTACAAAAGAGTCCTGCTACACCCCGCCGCGAAACCCTTTCGCGGCGGGATCTGTAACAAAAGGGCCTTTGCGGCAGATCCAATGGGAAGGAATAGCGTATGAAAAAATATAAAGAAAAAATCATGCAGGTAGTGTTTTTGTTGACGGCTTGCGTCTCCATTGCCGCGGTGGCACTGATCTGCGTGTATTTGCTGGGAAACGGAATCCCAACCATCTTTGAGATCGGCCTGGGGAACTTCTTCGGAACGGTGTGGAAGCCCAGCAAAGAGATGTTTGGAATTTTGCCCATGATTGTGGGCTCCATCTATGTGACAGCCGGGGCCATTGTGATCGGTGTGCCCGTGGGTTTGCTGTGTGCAATCTATCTGTCCCGGTTTTGCCCCAAGGGTATTTACCGGGTGCTCAAGCCTGCGGTGGAACTGATGGCCGGTATTCCCTCCATCGTATACGGTTTCTTTGGATTGATGGTGATTGTGCCGGTGATCCAGGAGCTCACTGGCACCAGCGGAAAAAGTCTGCTGACGGCCTCCATCCTGCTGGGAATCATGATTTTGCCCACCATTATCTCAGTGGCGGAATCTTCCTTGAACGCCGTGCCCGACAGCTACTATGAGGGAGCATTGGCATTGGGGGCCACCCACGAGCGGAGCGTTTTTGCGACCATACTGCCGGCGGCAAAATCCGGCGTCATGTCCGGCGTCATCCTGGGCGTAGGCAGAGCCATCGGAGAGACCATGGCGGTGATTATGATTGCCGGCAACCAGCCCATTATGCCGTCTGGGCTGCTCAAGGGCCTTCGCACCATGACTGCCAACATCGTGCTGGAGATGGGGTATGCCTCTGGATTGCATCGGGAAGCGCTGATCGCTACAGGCGTTGTGCTGTTTGTGTTTATCCTGATTATCAATACCTGCTTCTCCCTGCTCAAAAGGAGGGATGCCTGATGGATAAGAAAAAGAAGCTCCAAAAGATCAACACGGTAACATTGGAGGAAAAGTGGCGCAGCTATCTCCGGCATCCCATGGCGCTGGTACAGTTCCTGCTGGTACATCTGGCGGCAATTTTGACCGCAGCGGTGGTGCTGTTTCTGATTATCTATATTTTGGCCACAGGCTTGCCCCATATCCATAAGGAACTGTTTGCCTGGACCTGGACCACCAAGAATCAGTCCATGATGCCTGCCATTATCAACACCCTGGTGATGACAGCCCTGAGTCTGCTGGTGGCAGTGCCCATCGGTGTGGGTGGTGCCATCTATATGGTGGAATATGCCAAACGGGGCAATAAGCTGGTGAAGCTGGTGCGGCTCACCGCGGAGACCTTACAGGGTATCCCCTCCATCGTCTATGGCATTTTCGGTTTTGTGTTCTTCAATGTGGCCCTGGGCTGGGGATTTTCCCTTCTGGCAGGTTCCATGACCCTGGCCATTATGATCCTGCCGCTGATGCTGCGTACCACGGAGGAGGCGCTGATGGCGGTGCCGGACGCCTACCGGGAAGGCAGCTTTGGGCTGGGAGCCGGAAAGCTGCGGACTGTGTTCCGAATCATTCTTCCTTCCGCTATGCCCGGTGTACTGGCCGGTGTGATCCTCAGTATCGGCCGAATTGTGGGCGAGAGCGCTGCGCTGATCTATACCTCCGGTTCCGGTACGGGAAATCTGGCATTTATCAAGGATGGATCGTTTCATCTGTTTGCGCCGCTGTTCCAGTCCACACGGACTCTGTCGGTTCACATGTACGCGCTGATGAACGAAGGCCTCTATACGGATCAGGCCCATGCCACCGCCGTCGTTCTGATGGTGCTGGTGATCGGC
>CBCTLT010000203.1:0-4026 GCA_965147785.1 uncultured Oscillospiraceae bacterium | reverse complement strand
TGCAAAAACATGGAAGCCATTTCGGAGAATCCCTCTGTGGAATCGCTGACATAGTATTTGCAAGTGCCCTGCTCTGTAGCTCCGGACAACATATCCGCCCTCCGCAGTGTTTCCGCCAGCTGGCAGGCTGCTTCCTGGCCGGAGTTGATCAGCGTCACCTCGGGGCCCATACAGGCAGAGATCACATCCCAAAGCAGGGGATAGTGGGTACAGCCCAGCACCAGCGTATCACAGCCCCATTCCTTCAGGGGCCGAAGATACTCTTCCACGATCAGTTCCACCGGCAAATCCCCGGGCATAAACCGGTTGTTCTCCACCAGAGGTACCAGCAAGGGACAGGCCACGCTTTTGATCTGCGCCCTGGGATTGACCTCCCGAATAATGGCATCGTAGGCCCGGGCCTTCACCGTAGCCGCAGTGCCGATGACACCAATGCGATTGTTCCGGGTAATTGCCGCCGCCTTTTTGGCCGTGGGCCGCAGGGCTCCGCATATGGGCAGATCATATTCCCGCTGCACTCTGGAGCCCACCACTGTATCTGCTGTATTGCAAGCAATCACAATGGCTTTGATGTCAAATTGCAGCAGGAAATTGATGTCCTGGCGGGTGTATTTCAAAATGGTATCATGGGAACGGCTGCCATAGGGCACCCGGCCAGTATCACCGAAATAAATAATGTCCTCTCCCGGAAGCTGCTCCATCAGCTGTCGTACGGCGGTCAGGCCACCCAGGCCGGAATCAAACACCCCAATGGGTCGCTTATCCATAGACTTCCTCCCTGGCCAGCCGAATCAGCTCATCGAGCAGCTTTTCATAGGGCATTCCGCTGGCCTCAAACAGTTTTGGATACATGGAAATGGACGTAAATCCCGGCAGGGTATTGATCTCATTAAACACCACCTGCTCCCCTTCATAGGTCAGGAAAAAGTCCACTCGGCTCAGGCCTCGGCATCCCATAGCCTGATACACGGTAATGGCCGCCTGGCGGATCTGCTCTGCCGCCCGCTCCGAAATATTCGCCGGGATCACGGTTTTCGACTCCTGGGAATGATACTTGGCCTCGTAGTCATAAAACTCCGCGCCAGCCAGAATTTCTCCCACAACAGAGGCCACCGGCTCCTGGTTTCCCAGCACCGCCACCTCCAGCTCATGGCCGTCGATAAACTCCTCCACCAGCACCTTACTGTCGTATCTGGCCGCCAGCCGCAGTGCTTCCTTCAGCTCCTCGGTACTGCGGACCTTGCTGACGCCCACAGAAGAACCTGTACCGGAGGGCTTTACGAACAGGGGATATTCTCCGCCCCGCTCAATATCAGTCACCAGCCGGTTCAAATCCTTTTCAATGCTCTCCCGGCGTGCCAGATACCAGTTGGCCTGACGAACGCCCGTCTCTCCTACCAGCAGTTTGGTGAGGGTCTTATCCATACTGGAGGCGGAAGCCGCCACACCAGCTCCCACGCAGGGAAGCCCTGCCACCTGCATCAAGCCCTGGATGGAACCGTCCTCCCCGTTTTCTCCGTGGAGCACCGGGAACACGCAATCGATGGGAACTGTCTCCAGCCCCGTCTCCCGCCACAGCAGCAAGCCCTGTCCCCGGGCCGGAGAAATGGCCGCAGGGCAGTTGCCAGGACAGGTTTGCCAGGTATTGGCTGGAAGCATGGACCAGTCTTTACCGGCAAAGTAGATCCATTTTCCCTCCTTGGTGATGCCCACCGGATAGATGCAGTATGTATCTGAATTCAAATGGTTCAATATAGATTCTGCCGAGCGTAGAGATACCTCATGCTCCGGGGATATCCCGCCAAACAGAACACAGAGATTCATTGCCATTGTCATACCTCATTTCTTGGCGTCTTGCTATTGACTATCTTTATATAATATGATAAAACAGGCTATAAAACAAGTCCTATTTTTATTCCCATGAACTTCCGCAAATTTTTCCCGGAACTTTCCGTCCCGTGGTGGAAATTTCCCCGAAAAGCGTATATAATGAAACAAAGGAGGGCTGAACGATGCGAATTGAGCTAACAGAAAAAGAATTTCGCAGGCTGTTGGATATGGTCTACATCGGCAATTGGATCCTCAATTCCGCCCGGGGTACGGATCGCTTTGCGGACTATGACCGGGTCGAAAGCAAGATCTTCTCCTACTGCAAGGATCACGGTATGCAGACACTGATGGAGCACTTTAACGGCGAAGTCGTTCCGTCTCGGGCCTTTGCCGAGGGCGGCATTCATGAGGCCATCATGGATTATGAGGACGCCGTTTTCTTTGACATTTTGGCCGAGGAACTGGCCAGACGGGATATGGACTACGTCCCCATCTCTCCCCAAAACTACGACGAGCTGTTGGCCCGCATGGACGAATATATGGAAGAATTTGAAGAGCACGGCACCGGCCGTCTGCAGTTAGAGGATGTATAGGCCAAAACGCATGGAATCGGAAATTCGGTTCCATGCGTTTTTTATCGTTTTCCGGTCAGAATAAAGGCGACGAGCTGCTCTCTTTTTAGCAATACACATCACGTCTGCTCCGGCGGATGCAGCATCTTTCTCCGGTGGTGTTTCCGGCACAGGGCGGTATAGCTATCATTGGCACCCAGTACTACCTGATCGCCTTCAGTGATCATTTCCCCCTGCGCATTAAAGCGGGCGTTGCAGGTGGCCGCCTTGCCACACCAGCACACCGTCTTGATCTCCTCAATCACATCCGCCCAGGCCAAAAGCCACATGCTGCCTGGAAACAGATTCCTTCTGAAATCGGTCCGAAGGCCATAGCAGATCACCGGAATTCCCAGATCATCCACCATATGTACGAACCACTCCACCTGTTCTTTGGTGCAAAACTGGGCTTCGTCCACCACAATGCAGTCATAGTTTTTGATCTGTTCCTCCGGCATCAGCATCAGATCTTCCACAAAAGAGCATTTCTGGCACAGTCCCATTCTGGAGGACATAATGCCCTCTCCATCCCGATTATCTACTTTAGGCTTTGCCAGCAGGGCAACCTTGCCCCGTTCATAATAGTTATAGCCCACCATCAGTGCATTGGCAGTTTTGGAGCTACCCATAGCACCATAGCGAAAATACAGCTTGGCCATAGCCATACCTCCCTCTCATGTCCCGATTATTCTATCATGGGCCCAGCTGAACCGCAAGCCCGGAAAAAAGAACTGCCGCAAAGATTTCACCTGCGGCAGTCCCATTTTTTCACAGCAGCCGGCCCACATAGTACACCACGCCATAGATCACGCTGGCACTTAGGCCATAGACCAGGACCGGTCCGGCAATGGTGAACATTTTGGCACTCATCCCCATGACAAACCCCTCCGTTCGAAACTCCATCGCTGGGGATACCACGGAATTGGCAAATCCGGTAATGGGGACTATGGTGCCCGCGCCGGCCCGTTTGGCCATCCGATCATAGATCCCGACGCCCGTCAGGAGGGCGCCAAGAAATACCATGGTCATAGAAGCGGCAGTTCCCGCCAAATCCGCGCTGAGCCCCGTCATGGTCCATCCATTGAGGATCAGCTGCCCCAGTACACAGATCAGTCCGCCGGTCCAAAAGGCGTTGCAGGTGTCGATCAGGGTACTGGAATTGGGGGAATAGGCCTTGACCAGTTCCCCATACTGCATACTGGTGATTTTCATGCAATCATCTCCCAGAGCAGTTTGGCCCATTGTACTGTCCCTTATTCTTGACAATCATTTCTAATCTACAGCCAGAATTGGTTCGGCGTACGGCAAACCCCGCCGCTGCAGCGGCGGGGTTTTATCATGTTTACTTTACCAGCTCAATGACAGCCAGCTCGGCGGCATCGCCGCGACGAGGACCGACACGGGTAATTCTGGTGTAGCCACCATTGCGCTCGCTGTAGGAAGGAGCGATCTCCTTGAACAGTTTGGTAACCACATCCTCCTTGGTGATAAAGGCAAGCGCTCTCCGGCGGGAAGCCAGGGTGTTGGCCTTGCCCAAGGTGATCATCTTTTCAGCCACAGGCTGAACTTCCTTTGCCCGGGTAAC
>CBCTLT010000202.1:0-4062 GCA_965147785.1 uncultured Oscillospiraceae bacterium | reverse complement strand
CTTCTGGATGGTGGGTTTCTCTCCCCAATAGTTTTCGTTGCGCTCAAAGACCGCGTACTCGTCGGTGACAAAATCCGTGAGTACATAGGGACCGGTGCCGATATAGCCGTTGACTCCGTCCTTGGTGCTGCCGTCGATCATGCAGTTAGGTGAAATCATGGCGAAGGGACGGATGCAGGCCAACTCGGTGAGCATAGGATAGTATGGCTCGCTCATCTCAATAACAAAGGTATCATCGTCCGGGGCGGACACGCTCACCAGCAGGTTCATCATCTCCAGCCAGGTGTGGCGCTCCCGGTTCTCCAAAATCGCGTTGAAGTTGGCCAGAATTGCGTTGGCGTCGCAGGGCGTACCATCGGAGAAGTTCACTCCATCTCGGATGTTGAAGGTGTAGATCCGGCCGTCCTCGCTGATCGTCCAATCCTCGGCCCACATAGCCCTCACTGGTGTTGCTCACCAGCGTATCATAGAGGATGCTTTGAGCATACATCTCTCCCGCATACAGATGCGGATTCAGATCCCGGATATCCCGGTAGTTCACAAAGACCAGTTCGTCCCTGGCAATATTCTCACCATCTGCGGAAGCGCCGTTAGCGCCAGACTGGTCATCTGCCCCTTGGCCACATCCAGCCAGGGCCGTTAGCATCAAAGCACCACAGAGCAGCGCAGTTAACAATTTTCTTTTCATAAATACCTCCAGTTTTAAAGTTACGGGGTTCCGCCGCGCTTTATCAGTATACAGTGGTTAGCTATGGCTTACCAGAGGCGAAATTTTTATGGAAAGCTATAACTGGAGTTCATACCCCTGCAGCATCTCACCAAAGCGGTCCGTCAGCCAGCGCGCCTGGGGTGAGAGCGGGCGCTCAGGTGTCCGAACATAGCCGATTTGGAGAAAGGGCTCGCAGCCATTGATGGCCAGGGGCTTGATGTCGTACTGCTCGTAAGGCCGGTACATAAAGTTCAGGCCGAGGCTGCACACATCCGTATGGAGCAGAAAATTGGTGACCAGATGGTCGCTGTTGCTGTACACAACATGCTTCATGACGCCGGGATCGATCACGCCCATGCTCACCGTTTCCAGATGATGCTCCATTGAGAAGAAGTCCCGCACACCCCGGATGAATTTCAGGCAGGGCAGATCGGAAAAGTCCACGCTGTCCGCGTGGTAGAGCGGATGGTTGGGGCCCACATAGACGCAAATGCTCTTTTCGCTCTGGGGAATAAATTCCAATTTCTTATGGGAGAGAATATGCTGGAACGTGCCAGTCTGTTTTTTTGCCACATAGACAATGCCAACCTCGGAGATCCCTTGGTGGACATGGTCGGTGATCTCCTCGACCGTACCCTCATGATGCTCAATATGGATGGCGGGTCCCCATGTCTGATAGAAATCCACCAACAGGCGGGCCGCCATATTGCTGGGATACGTGGACAGGCTCAAATTATCCTGCTCGTCTGGGATAGCCAGAGAGGAGATTGTGGCGGCCGTCTTCAGGATCATCTGTGCATGCTCCAGCACAGTCTTCCCGTAGGTGGTGGGCTGTACTCCTTTTGCGTTTCGGATCAGGAGGGGCCGCCCTAATTCGTGTTCCAAGGCTCGGATCGATTTGCTGATATTCGGCTGGGTCATATACATGCAGGCTGCCGCCTGTGAAAAACTGCCCCGCTCACAGGCAGTCACAAAAATCTCCAGTTGTTTCATGTCCATAATGCTATCCTCCAATCCAAGAGTTCGTTGTCGCTAACCGTAGTATACTATGGTTTCTGAGTTCTGGCAAGCATGGCTATAGAAACCTTCCGGAAGTTGTTATAGAAACCTTCCAGAAGTTGTCAAGGCTCGACGGCGAGACAATTCACCCCGGCGGCCCGCCATCCCCCGGCGGCTGTTCGGCGTCATCTCACGGCGGCTCCAACAATGCGGTTTTTCTTTTATCGCCAGCTTTATCGGAAGAAGCTATAAGAGGCAATTTCAATTTGTATTTCGACTACCCTTCTTTTTTACCTAAACAGTTCTTTTATAATTCCTGTGTCTGGATGAATCAACACTATTGACAAGTTTCTTTTTTCAGCGAATCTTATTGTTGTTTCCATCCCATTGTAATGTGTCGGATCATCATAAACAGCCACAACATAGTCGGCCCGCCGCATCATATATTCTGTGCGCTTTTTATACCCTTCGCTTCCGGGGTGTTCTGTACCCATCATAACCTCGGTACAGCCCTCACGGAGTTTTCGCTGCCGTGCCTGGCTCTTGGGATCCCATCGAACATCATGGCCGGGGAAGGGGCAGACCATTATAACTTGTAGTTCCTGATATTCCGTCTGGCGCTGCATATCCAACAGGATTTCGCCTGCCCACATATTTACTCCCAGAGCGCCCCCAACGAAAAAGCAACGCACACCTCGCTGGTACAGTGACACAAATACGTCGTGCATTCGCTTTTTTATGCGCTTGCACGAGGTCATATATTCATTTGTATTTGAATTTGAATCGGGTAGGGTGTTGACCAATTACAGCACACGAATATCCTTTCACTTGCTTTTCCTCCAAATTTTTTCGTTTTATGATTATTATATATGCTATGGTTGTCTAAACTCAATCATGGTCGCTTAATTTTCGTGCTATAGTGGATAAAATGTAACTATGGCATGGAGGATTGCGAATGAATGAGCTTTTGAAAGAAATGGGCCAGCGGATTCTGAAACGAAGAAAACAATTAAATATGACACAGGAGACTTTGGCGAATTTAACGCATCTCACATCGCAAACCATCTCGTATGCGGAAATGAGGCAAAAAGCGATGCGACCAGAAACCATGCTGAAGATCTGTGAAGCACTTGGTATCAGCGCAGACTATTTGCTGCGTGGTAAAATTCTTGAAGCAGACACTTCATTGCTCCAGCAGAAGATTTCCACATTGGCACCCAGCCAATACCGCCACCTGGAGCAGATTATCGACAGCTTCATTGCTGCCATACAGGAAAAGTAAGAGGTATGAGAGTCGACACAGCTTCGCTCCCATACCTCTTTTTTAGTTGTTTCTACGGAAAGCTGCCATAGTGCTGGCAATCAGATTGCGGGTCATATCATCAACTTCGGAAGCCCCAGCCGTTGTCAAACTTTCTGATGGCTCTGCCGCCTGTTTCTGCGACGGCGGGGCTATTTTATTTTCCTTTGGAGGAGAGGATTCCCCGGTCGAAACTGCCTTATCTGGAGCCTGCTCTTCCTGACACATAATTTCCCGTACTATCTCTTCAATGGCCGCACGGTCAATGACTGACGCTTTTAATGGCTGAGGGTCATCAAAAAAATGAGCGTTATAGTATATAAGCGCATTTGCAATATATTGAGCTTTACTGTGGGGCGGCTGTAGCTCAAGCAGTTCAACGGCGGTCCGCTGCACTGGATCACCGATATTGAATCGAAGGGAGAAGCGCCCCCTTTCTTTTTTTGGCGCCATAATTGTCACCTGCCCGCTGTTTCAAGCCGGTACAGGTATTCAAATCCGGCCGCATTGGCGTTAATGCGCGTGACAAACAGAGGCGTCCCCACCTTGCCAGACTCCTCGATCTGCCGACGCAGCAGAATGGCACCGCCGCCTACAAACACCACTTTGCAATAGCGCAAATCCAGCATCCGCTCTCGTAGAGTGCTGAACAGGTCGTTGACAAACTCCTGCTCCAGTCGCTCCACGAGCTGTACGGCCTCGGCCGGGTACTGTGTCCGTCTGCCCATGAGGATGGCATCCACACCGTCCTCATCCAACAGCAAATCCAACTCCGCATTTCCTCTGGACCTTTCGGTTTTTTCCAAAAAGGAATCGGCGCCTGTCTTTTTCACAAGGAAAGGGATAGGCACCGATTAGTGGGGTTCATATTTCATTTTTGTTATGTATAAAAGTTCGACAACAAGACGGACTTTAGTAGGGCAGTATCCGATTGTTATTGCTTTTGAAAAGAACTCATTTATCCGACCAGTTTTCCAGCATAGCCCATTTCACAATAATAACCTTCAAAATCCCGAGGACAGATTCGATTGCTTTTATATAAAAAGGGACATCA
>CBCTLT010000201.1:0-4070 GCA_965147785.1 uncultured Oscillospiraceae bacterium | reverse complement strand
GTCATTGCTGCCACAAACCGGGTGGATATTCTGGACCGTGCTCTACTGCGGCCTGGCCGGTTTGACCGGCAGGTCTATGTGGGAGCTCCCGACACCAAGGGCCGGGAGGCCATCCTTAAGGTTCATGCCCGGAACAAGCCCCTGTCCGACGATGTCAAACTGGATGTCATTGCCAAGCAGACTGCCGGCTTTACCGGCGCAGATCTGCAAAACCTGCTGAACGAAGCGGCCCTGCGGGCCGCCAAACTGGGCCGTCCCGTGATTTGCATGAAGGATATCGAGACCTCCATGATTAAGGTCATCGCAGGACCCGAGAAAAAGAGCCGGGTGGTACCGGAACCGGAGCGACGGCTGACTGCTGTTCACGAGGCCGGTCACGCCATTGTCATGGATGCCCTGCCCCATCATGATCCGGTCCATCAGATCACCATCGTTCCCCGTGGCATGGCCGGCGGCATGACCATCTCCCTGCCCACCGAAGATCACAGCTACATGAGCCGCAACGAGATGCTGGAGGAAATCGTTTCCCTGCTGGGCGGCCGGGTGGCGGAAGCCCTGATGCTGGACGATATTTCCACCGGCGCTTCCAATGATCTGCAGCGCGCAACCTCCATTGCCAAGCAGATGGTCACCAAGTATGGTATGAGCAGTAAGCTGGGCCCTGTGTCCTTTGACTCCGACGGAGAAGTGTTTATCGGCCGGGATTATGGCCATACCAAGAACTATTCCGAGGAATCCGCTGCCCACATTGACCAGGAGGTCCAGGAAATTCTGCAGCAGTGCTATCAACAATGTGAGGAAATCCTCAAGGCCAATCTGGACAAGCTGCAGCAGATTTCCGAGTATCTGCTGGAACATGAGACCATGGACGGCGAAACCTTCAAGCAGGTCATGGATCAAAATGCTACTGCGCAGAACGTCCTGCCGGAAACCTCCGAATCGCAGCCGCCTGTGTCCTCCGATTTTGATGACGCATCCAACGCCATTTCGGAGGAGCCTCAGACAGAAGCGTAATCTCTGGATAATAGCGTCGCACATGTGCCGCTCCGCTTTTCCCATAATACTGCAACTGTCCCCCGATGAAACCATCGGGGGACAGGATTTTTATAAAGACAATTTTCGCTCCAAATACCGCTCCAGCAGATCAATTCCCACAACATTTTCTCCGCCCCAGGGAATGATCACATCAGCAAAATACTTGGTAGGCTCAACAAATTTGTCATGCATGGGCTTGACCGTAGTACGATACTGGGTAATAACAGATTCTATGCTGCGTCCGCGCTCCAATGTGTCTCGGCTGATCCGCCGCATGATCCGTTCATCCGCATCGGTGTCCACAAATACCTTTAAATCCATCAGCTCCCGGAGTTTTGGATCCTCCAGCACCAGGATTCCCTCCAGAATCAGCAACGGCTTTGGCATCACTCGGACGGTTTCCCGGCTGCGATTGTGTATCGTATAATCGTACACCGGCCGCATCACGGTTTTCCCAGCCTTCAACGCCAGCACATCCTCCACCATTCGTCCAGTCTCAAAGGCCTGTGGATGGTCATAGTTGAGCTGGCAGCGCGCCTCATAGGGCAGTTCATCATGCGCATAATAATAGCAGTCGTGACCGATGACCTCCAACTGATCCCCAAAGCTGCGCTGCAGTTGCTCCACAATGGTGGTTTTTCCCGATGCGCTGCCACCGGCAATTCCCACAACATAGGTCTGTCCCATGCCATGTCCTCCCCTCTTCTTTTTTCTTTCGTTATACCAAAATTATCCCTTAAAATCAACTGCCATCGGCAGAATCTCCATACTACACGCAAAGAACCGGCCGGAAAATCTTCCGGCCGGTTCTTGTATCTGGTTTTACTTTGTCCAGCTGGCGATCTCCTCGTCAGTTCCCAGCACATAATGGCTGCCGTCGATCAGATGCTGCTGTCCCAAGGTGTAGTCGATTCCAGAGGTGGCATAGTCATAGGTGAGGGCCACCCGATTCTTCTCCGCTCTGGGATTGGGATGGGGAATCGCGCTAAGAAGGCTCTTGGTGTAGGGATGGATGGGATTGGAGAAGATTTCGTCCTTTGTTCCACTCTCCACCAGATGCCCCAGATGTAATACGCCAATGCGATCCGAAATATATTTGACCATGGACAGATCATGGGCAATAAACATATAGGCCGTTCCTGTCTCCTTCTGGAGGTCCTTCATCAGGTTCACCACCTGAGCCTGAATGGACACGTCCAGAGCGGAAATGCATTCGTCGGCAATGATCAGCTTGGGATTCATAATCAGTGCCCGGGCAATGCCTACACGCTGCCGCTGTCCGCCGGAGAACTGATGGGGATACCGTTCCGCATGCTCCGGCGCCAGTCCCACCTTCTGAAGGATCCTGGCAACCTGCTCCTCTCGGTCCGCCTTGTTCTTGCACAGATGGTGGATGTCCAGGCCCTCGGCAATGATGTCCACCACTTTTTTCCGGGGGTTGAGACAGGCCATGGGATCCTGAAAGATCATCTGCATCTGGGTACGGAGTTTGGTCTGCTTTTCCTTGGTCAGCTTTCCGGAGATGTCCTCTCCGTCAAAAATAATGGTGCCATCCGTGGGATTGTAGAGCCGAATGACGCTCCGACCAATGGTGGATTTTCCGGAACCAGACTCGCCCACCAGGCCGTAGGTTTCTCCCGGATAGATTTCAAAATTAACGCCGTCCACCGCCTTGACGGTGAACTTCCGGCTGATGGGGAAGTACTGCTTGAGCCCTTCTACCTTCAAAACAGGCTCTGCCATATTAGTTCTCCTCCTTCTTCATCCGGTCGATTCTGGCCCGGAGCTCCGGCGGCATATCCACCTTGGGTGCTCTGGGATCCAGCAGCCATGTGGCCGCATAGTGGGTATCCGTAATCTTAAACATGGGCGGATCCAAACGGTCGTCAATGTTCAGGGCAAACTCGTTGCGATCCACAAAGGCGTCACCCTTGGGCTCGTGGAGCAGGTTGGGTGGGCTGCCGGGGATGGTGTAGAGCCGGTCATCCACTGTGTCCAGATCCGGCATTGCCGACAGCAAGCCCCAGGTATAGGGATGCCGCGGATCATAGAAGATTTCATCAATGGTACCCCGCTCCACAATCTTTCCGGCGTACATCACGTTGACAAAATCCGCCACCTTGGCCACCACGCCCAGGTCGTGGGTAATGTAAATGACGGAGATACCGGTCTTGGCCTGGATGTCTTTGATGAGCTCCAGAATCTTGGCCTGGATGGTGACGTCCAAGGCTGTGGTGGGCTCATCGCAGATCAGCAGATCCGGGTCACAGGCCAGGGCGATGGCAATGACCACACGCTGCCGCATACCGCCGGAGAGCTGATGGGGATAGTTCTTCATCCGCTTCTCCGCGTCCGTGATGCCCACCAGTTCCAGCAGTTTCAGCGCCTTTTGGTAGGCCTCCGCCTTGGGGGTTTTGTAGTGCCAGATCATGCCTTCCATGATCTGCTTGCCCACCGTCATGGTGGGATCCAGAGAGGTCATGGGATCCTGGAATACCATGGCGATCCGTTTGCCGTTGATATGCCGACGAATCCACTTCTTATCCTTTTTGAGGATGTCCACAGTCTCCGGGGTGCCGTCATCATGGTGATAGGAAAACTCAATAGTTCCGCTGCCCACGGTGGCATTTTTGGCCAAGATACCCATGGCCGCCTTCATGGTCACGGATTTACCGGAGCCGGACTCACCCACCACGGCCACAGTCTCTCCCTTCATCAGGTCAATATTCACGCCACGAATGGCATGGACATAGCCCGAGGAAGTCTTAAAGCTGATATCCAGGTCGCGGATTTTCAAAATCTGTTCTTTATCTGCCATATCCGCCACCTCCTTACGCTTCCTTCATCTTCGGGTCCAACGCCTCGCGGAGTCCGTCGGCCTCGATATTGAAGCTCAGCATCAGCAGCGCCATCACCACAATGGGCGGAATGATCTGATAGGGATGGGTGGTAAAGCTGTTGAACGCATCGTTGATGAGGGAACCAAGGGAACACTCAGGCACCGGAATGCCCAGACCCACAAAGCTCAGGAACGC
>CBCTLT010000200.1:0-4077 GCA_965147785.1 uncultured Oscillospiraceae bacterium | reverse complement strand
AGCAATCACGCAAACAGCGTCTTTCTGTTCGCTGCTCCGTTGTAATTTCTCCCGTTGTCACAGTGTCAATATTATGATATGCTATACGCAACATTAGCAAAGGACGTGGTCTTGTGAAAAAACGTCGGCATTTCCCCTTGGTCGTTTGTCTGCTCCTGCTGTTGTCCATCGGAGCATGCGTCGCTTCCCCGGCATCTCCTTTTTCCACGATCTCTCGCCCTTCTTCCTCTGCTGAAATTACCATATGGCCCTCCCTGTCCCCACTGCGGACACCGCAAATATCCGGGAACACGCCTTCTGACACGGTACAGACCACCCCGCCTGCGATTCTTCAAAAACCATCGCCCACATCTACCCCATCACCCAGCGCAGCCCCCACGGCTACTCCCAGTCCGCTTTCTACGCCTACGCCAATACCCAGCCCCACGCCGACGCAGGATGATCCCGGTGTGCCCAGGTTCACTACCTTATCAGACGCCAGAGACTATTTGCGGGAAGCTGCCGCCCAATGCCCCGAAACCATTTCCATCTATCTGGACGATCTAAGCGCCCTTATTCAGGAGCCAGATTGGACCACTTGGGTCCGGGAGCTGCTGATGGAGTATTCTTTTCAATATACCACCGATGTCGGCACTGGTCTTCTCACCATGGAGCCCAGCTATTATGCTGGAACCCGCATTCTCCATGCCGCTGAAACCGGAGATTTTTCCTATCTGACCCCGGAAGAACTGTCCGCCTATGACACTGCCATGGCTGTGGTCAACCAGGCGAAAGCCAACACCTCCTCCGATCTGCAGCTGGAAAAAGCGCTCCACGACTACCTGTGCCAGACCGTAACCTATGTGGGTCTTGAGGACGTCGTCCTACCCGAGGACAATACGCCCCACACCATTCTTACCGCCGTAGGGGCACTGGTATATGGCCAGGCCAACTGTCAGGGCTTCTCCGACGCCTTTTACCTGTTGGGCGAACTGGCAGGGTTTCAAGTAAGGCGACAGGACGGCTGGGATACCGGAGAACCCCACCGCTGGAACACCATCGAGCGAAATGGGCAGTGGTACATTGTGGACGTAACTTACGACGCAAGCTCTGGCGATGCCGGCAACCGTCCTCTCAATTATCAATGGTTCAATATAGGGCTGGATCTGTGCGTCTCCCGCACTTGGAACACCGTTTCTGAAACGGCTCCTGTGGCTGCCATCACCGATACCAGCCTGTTCTATTACACCTGTGGCGAAGCCGGCTTCGGCACCGTCTTTACCGATGTCAACGAAATGGCCGCCTATCTCTATGAAACCAGACAAAATCAGGGTCAGTCCACTTTTTATACCATGCTATTCGGTCAGGAACTGACCTGGGAATCCCTCAGCGACGCCATCTCCGCTTATGCGTCTTCCCGTCCTGTGGCCTGTTCCTGGACCATCTGGGCCAACTCCAGCTGTGGCAATACCTATTTCTTGCTGGATTGGACCCAATGGGACCCATAATTTCAAAAAAGAGAGGACCCGGTTCGCCCCGGGTCCTCTCTTTATTATGCAGATTCGTAGATCTTTGTCAATTCTGCCGCAATGGCATCCATAAACTCCGATGAAGATACTTTTTTGGCGTCGCCCTTCTCCCACAGCTGGCACAGATCTCCGGTCATAACCCCGGAGCGGATCACATCCAAGCTGCACGCTTCCAGATGATCCGCAAAGGCCATCAGATCTTTGAGACCGTCCTTCTCCCCCCGTTTCCGCAGCGCACCGCTCCAGGCAAAAATGGTGGCAATGGGATTGGTGGATGTTTCCTCCCCCCGAAGATATTTATAGTAGTGCCGGGTCACCGTGCCATGGGCCGCCTCATATTCGTAATTTCCGTCTGGGGAAACCAGCACAGAAGTCATCATGGCCAGAGAGCCAAAGGCTGTGGAGACCATATCGCTCATAACATCGCCGTCGTAGTTTTTCAGGGCCCAGATAAAGCCGCCCTGGGACCGGATCACTCTGGCCACTGCATCGTCGATCAGCGTATAGAAATAGGTAAGTCCCGCCTTCTGAAACTGCTCCTGGTATTCCGTCTCGTAGATTTGCTGGAAGGTATCTCGGAATGCACCGTCATACTGCTTGGCAATGGTATCCTTGGCCGAAAACCACAGGTCCTGTCCGCTGGCCAGGGCGTAGGCAAAACAGCTTCTGGCAAAGGATGCAATGGAAGAATCCTTGTTGTACTGGCCGCTGAGAACGCCGCCGCATTCAAAGTCGTAAATGGTCTTTCTCTGCTCTGCGCCGGACTTGTCCCGAAAGACCAGTTCTGCAGTGCCCTCCGGTACTCGCATTTCCGTGGCCTTATACACATCTCCATAGGCGTGCCGGGCAATGGTAATGGGCTTTTTCCAGGTCCGCACCACAGGAGAGATCCCCTCCACCAGAATCGGCGCACGGAACACCGTCCCATCCAGAATGGCACGGATGGTCCCATTGGGACTCTTCCACATCTCATGGAGCTGGTATTCCTCCATCCGGGCCTTGTTGGGGGTAATGGTGGCACATTTGACGCCCACACCATATTTCCGGTTGGCCTCCGCCGCCTCCACGGTAACCCGATCTCCGGTGGCGTCCCGATTGGGTAGCCCCAGATCATAGTATTCCGTCTTGAGCTCCACAAAGGGTTCGATCAGCTTGGCCTTGATCTCTTTCCAGAGGACCCGGGTCATTTCGTCGCCGTCCATCTCCACCAGCGGCGTCCGCATCTTAATTCTCTCCAATGGTCTCTACCCCCATCTTTTTTCTGTCATTATACCGGATTCTCAGTATTTTTTACATCGGCTTTTTTCACAAAGACGCAGGGATTCTTCCGCTTTTTCCGGTCAGGTTCTACGGCAGACCCACTATCTCTTCCTGCTGCAGCCCTTTTGCCTGTCCCTTTGAAAAATTTCCTCTCTTTACACAGGCTTTTCCACTTCAAAACCGGACTGCAACCTGTTATAATGGTTTCCATAATCCAGGAATCCGGGAGGCTCGTCTCATGAAGTATCATTCTTCTGCCGCATATTTTTTAACGTTGCTCTTTGCACTTTTGGCAGCCGGCTTGCGGCTCTGGAACCTCTTTGTTGCGGTAGACGACCAGGGTCTCCCCATCATGCATTTGTCTACGATTCTATTGATCGCCGTAGCAGCGCTGTTCCTGCTGCTGGCCCTTTTCCTGTCCTTTCGCTCCCCAGGGCGCAGCGGCAGCAGTCAGGTCCTGCTATACGGCAAAGGCAGTCTGGTGGCTTCCATCCTAATTCTGCTGGGCTCCTGCGCGGAATTTGCCGAAGCGCTTTTGTCCGGCCCCGGCATTTCCGCACCAATCATGTGCCTGCTGGGCCTCTTGGGCGGCATCTGCTGCTGCCTCACTGCCTGGTTTCGACGCCGGTCCGGCCCAAGGTACCCCTTTGTGGAGCTGGCGCCCATTCTCTATCTGTTGGTGAAGCTGATCCTGAACTTTAAGGGCTGGAGCACCGATCCCATCATCTTGGATTATTGCGTGATTCTGTTCGCGCTGATCTTTAGCCTGCTGGCCTTTTATTATGGTGCCGGGTTTGTTTTCGACCTAGGCAAACCTCGGCGTACCCTATTCTGCGCCATGGGTGCCGTGTTCTTCTGCGCTGCCGCTATCATGGATGGGATCATGGACCTGAGTCCCTCCACCATCATCACCTACGGCGGATTCCTTCTATGGCAGTTCCCCGTGATCTGGGATCTGTTGGAACCAAGGGATGCCGATCCGGTTCCGGATATGCCGAAATCCCGCCAGCGGACCACCCGGAAATAACTGCAAAATCTTTGCTCCCGGCCGCTGTGTCTAACCAGACACAGCGGCCTATTTTTTCGCCCTATAAAATGTTTCAAAATAATTCACAAAGGGCTATTGACATTGGTGGGAAGTAGTGGTACATTTATTTTAGCACTCAGAGAGTTTGAGTGCTAAACCAAGGAGGTATGTAACGTGGATCTTACAGAGCGGCAGAAAAAGATCCTCCGCGCTGTGGTGGACAGCTATGTGGCAACTGCGGAGCCTGTGGGTTCCAAGGCCATTGCCGCACAGCCGGATATG
>CBCTLT010000199.1:0-4078 GCA_965147785.1 uncultured Oscillospiraceae bacterium | reverse complement strand
CCTGCTGGAAGGCGCTTCTACCATCGACGCCATCCAGGGTACCCGGCCCCGGGAGGACGGCGAGATCTCCATCGCCTCCTATATGAACTTCCTGATCGTCAACGGCGGCGTGATCCTGCCCCAGTACGGGGACGAAAACGACGCGCTGGCAGTGGAGCAGGTCCAGGCTATGTTCCCCGACCGGAAGGTGGTCGGCGTCATGACCAAGGAAGTGGCCTTTGGCGGCGGCAATATCCACTGCATCACCCAGCAGCAGCCCAAGGGCTAATGAGATACTTCCGTTCCCGCCGCGGGACGTCAAGTATATTCCTTTCTCCGCGGGACGCCGCCGGTCCGCACACTCCGGCGGCGATCCCCCAATGATTGAACCCCCTATTTTTTCACTTCCCTTTCCAACGGACGCCGTCCGCTGACCCTTTCCGGGCGGCGTCCACCCCCCAACATATTTAAAGGAGGAAACTACCATGCACGAACTGCGTCATTTTATCGATACCAACGACTTCACCAAGGAAGAACTTCTGGACATCATCCATCTCTCCCTGGCCATCAAGAAATCCATCAAGGCTGGCTACTATCCCCCGCTGATGAAGAATAAGACCCTGGGCATGATCTTCCAGCAGTCCTCCACCCGGACCCGGGTATCCTTCGAGACAGCCATGAGCCAGATGGGCGGCCATGCCCAGTATCTGGGACCAGGCATGATTCAGCTGGGCGGCCATGAGACCATCGGCGATACCGGCAAGGTACTCTCTCAGCTCATCGACATGGTCATGGCCCGTGTCATTGAGCACAACACCGTGGTAGAACTGGCAAATTCCTGCACCATCCCGGTGCTCAACGGCATGTCCGACTACAACCATCCCACCCAGGAGATCGGTGACATGTGTACCATCGTGGAGAATCTGCCCCGGGGCAAGAAGCTGGAGGACTGCAAAGTGGTCTTTGTAGGCGACGCCACCCAGGTCTGCGCTTCTCTGGCCATGATTACCACCAAGCTGGGCATGCACTTTGCCCACTATGGCCCCAAGGGTCATCTGCTGCCCGACAGCCCCAGCGCTGCCTGCATGGCCGCCATCGAGGAGAACTGCCGGGTGTCCGGCGGCACTTTCGCCGAGGGTGACGATCGGGAGCTGGTCCGCGGCGCCGACTTCATCTACACCGACGTGTGGTACGGCCTCTATGAGAACGAGATGCCCAAGGAAGAGCGTGTCCGGGTCTTCCATGACTATCAGGTGAACCGGGAACTGATGCAGCTGGGCAATATCGGCTGCAAGTTCATGCACTGCCTGCCCGCCACCCGTGGTGAGGACGTCACCGACGAAGTGGCCGACTCCGACGCCTCCCTGTGCTGGGATGAGGCCGGTAACCGGCTCACTGCTATGCGTGGTCTGTTGGTGTACTTTACCCAGTATCAGCGGGAACGGGAAGCCACCGAACTCCAGGTTGCTGCAGCCAAAGAGGAACTGGAAAACTTTATGGCCGAGCGTGGCATCCAGTAACGCCCTTTGAGAGGAGGAACCCAACTTGTCGAAAATTGTAGTTGCCCTGGGCGGCAACGCCCTGCAACGTAGCGGTGATCCCCCCACCGCGGAAGCCCAGCTTCAAGTGGTCCGCCAGACCTGCGAGTACATCGCGGAGCTCAGTGCCTGCGGCTATGAGCTGGCCATTGTCCACGGCAACGGTCCTCAGGTAGGCCGGATCATCCTGGCCAGTGAGACCGCCAAGGACGTGGTCCCCCCCATGCCCTTTGATGTCTGCGGTGCCATGAGTCAGGGCTACATCGGCTATCATATTCAGCAGGCTCTGCGGTATGCGCTGGCCAAGCGGAATCTGAATATTCCCGTGGTTTCCATCGTGACCCAGATGGTGGTGGAACCCACAGATCCCGCTTTCCAGAATCCCACCAAGCCTATTGGTGCCTTTTATACCCAAGAAGAGGCCCAGGCCCTGGAGCAGAGTAAGGGCTACACCATGAAGGAAGATGCCGGCCGGGGCTGGCGTCGGGTGGTAGCCTCTCCCCTGCCCCGCAGGATCGTGGAGATCGGCGAAGTCCAGAAGCTTTGGAAGGATACCATTGTGGTGACCTGCGGCGGTGGCGGCGTACCGGTCATCGAGCAGCCCGACGGC
Organism: uncultured Oscillospiraceae bacterium; assembly: GCA_965147785.1. Classification (GTDB taxonomy): domain Bacteria; phylum Bacillota; class Clostridia; order Oscillospirales; family Oscillospiraceae; genus HGM13006. The sequence continues at coordinate 1,951 of CBCTLT010000199.1, read as the reverse complement.
ACACTGGAAGGTGTGGCTGCGGTCATCGACAAGGACTTTGCCGCAGAGCTGCTGGCAGAGCAGGTGGACGCCGACGTGTTGATGATCCTCACTGAGGTGGAAAAGGTAGCCATCAACTGGGGCAAGCCCAACCAGGAAAATCTCAGCCATATGTCTCTGGCGGATGCAGCCCGATATGTGGACGAGGGTCACTTTGCCCCCGGCTCCATGCTGCCCAAGGTGGAGGCCGCTATGAAATTTGTCCGCCGGAATCCCGGCAAGAAGGCCATTATTACCGCCCTCAACAAGGCCACCGAGGCTTTGGAAGGGAAGACCGGTACAGTGGTGACCTTCGCGTAATCCCCCAAGTATTAGTCCTGTCCCCCAGCCATCCCGGATCAGCCATCCTCCGGGATACGGGACTTGCCAATACCTCCAAAAAGGACCGGAACGGTTTTGCCGTTCCGGTCCTTTGCCGTTTACATATGAAATCTTCTTCGGACTTCCTCCCGCAGAGAAGGCACTCGCCGTACCACGATCAGCGGGATCATCATAGCAACAGCCACCGTCAATACCACCAAGGACCAGCCCGGTGTCCAGGGCCTGCGGAGGAACAGATCAATGAGGAGTTCCAGTCCCACGGGGAAAATTCCACAAGCACCGATGATCATGGTGGTGGTGGTCAGGATGCTGTGACGGCGTCGGAGCAGCAGACTCAGCACCAGCAGCACCGCCCCCAGCCAGACAATGATGGGCAGGGCCAGGCGCACATACCAGTCAAGGCCCTTTAAGTTCCAGGCGATGGCCAGGACATAAACCGCCACCGCCGCCATATCCCCCAGAATACGAACAGGCGCACTGAGCCCCCGCTTCAGCAGCGGCGGCACTAGGAAAATCCAAAGCATCACCGCAGCGCCAATGATATAGAGGCTCCATGCCCCGGCCCGCAGAAAGAGATTGAGAAGACCGCAGCACACCGATACCGAGGCCAGCATGGCGGAAATCAGGATCGCTAGTTCCCATTTTGCCGCCAGCGGCACCTCACTGCGCTCCACGGGAAAAGGCGTGGGACTTTTCCGGTCCACCAGCTCGTTGGGATTGAATACAGGGGTGTGACACAGGGGACAGGCTTGGGCGGTGCTGTCCAGCTCCACCCCACAGTTAACACAGTAGGACATGGCAATACCTCCTAATGACTCCGGTTGGAGATCACCTTGACAGGGATCCCCGCCCGAACCAGATGGGTAAAAAAACGCCGTTCGGTATCGCTGGAGACGCCGGTACCGGCAAAGGTCACCTCCAGAGTGTCTCCGTAGCTGATGGAGGCACAGTGGGGAGAGGGCCTTGTAGCCTGACCCAGGACCACTTCCATGCGCTGAATGTGGGGCACCATGGAATCGGGCACCCGGAAAGGACCGGGGTTGGTATAGGTGGCGGTATAGGGCCGTACCCCCACCAGTTCATAGGAAAAAGCCATAATGGGCTTTTTGAGGAGCAAGGGCACGATCTGCAGCAAATGGTTCTTGGTAAACTGGACGTTGCCGGTGAGGATGGCCCGCATCTCCTGCCGGTTCAGATGGAGACGCACATAATTGTGAACATACTGGATGATTTCCTCTAGGCTGTAGTCTCCCAGATTGGGATCCACACAGGGCCGAAGTGTCAGGATAAAGTTCCGCAGAGTCTCCGATGGAAACCAGCTCCGAAGGTCCACCGGGATGGCCAGGGCCACAGGCCGAAGCCGTCGGGGCTTTTCCTCGGCCTGCTTTTCCAGCAGACTCAGTAACAGCACCGCCGTCAAATACTCCGTGATGGATACTCCGTGGGCTTTGGCCTGGGCCTTCACCTGAGCCACAGACATCAGGCCCATGGTGACATTAAGGGTATAAAACCGTTCCGGCTCACTCTCATTGGAATAGGCACGCTTCTGCAAGCCACCCCGGAGCACCTTTTTCCCGGCATAGCGGCTATA
>CBCTLT010000198.1:0-4094 GCA_965147785.1 uncultured Oscillospiraceae bacterium | reverse complement strand
TCGGGTGATTTTGCTGGGCGGTCGGACCGGCCGTGACGGCTGCGGCGGTGCCACCGGTTCTTCCAAGAGCCATACCTCCGCCTCTCTGGAGACCTGCTCTGCAGAGGTTCAAAAGGGCAACGCACCAGAGGAACGGAAACTGCAGCGGCTGTTCCGGAATCCAGAAGTCACCCGGATGATCAAGCGCTGCAACGACTTTGGTGCCGGTGGCGTATCCGTGGCCATTGGCGAACTGGCCGACGGCCTGGACATTGATTTGAACGCGGTCCCCAAAAAATACGACGGCCTGGATGGAACAGAACTGGCCATCTCCGAATCCCAGGAACGTATGGCCGTGGTGGTGGCCCCGGAAGATGCGGACGCCTTCCTGGCTGCTGCCGCAGCGGAAAACCTGGAGGCTACCCTGGTGGCCACTGTAACGGAGGATCCCCGCATGGTGCTTCACTGGAACGGCAAGACCATTGTGGATCTCAGCCGGGAATTCCTCAGCTCCAACGGCGCGGATAAGCACACCCGGGTTCATGTGGATTCCCTTCCTGCCCCGGAAGTTGCCCCGCAAGATGGCACCCCAGCCCAGCGGCTTCGAACTCTGGCACAGAGCCTGGATTGCTGCTCTCAGCGTGGTCTGGTGGAGCGGTTTGACGGTTCCATTGGCGCCGCCTCGGTGCTGATGCCCTTTGGCGGCAAAGAGCAGACCTCGCCTGCTCAGGTTATGGCGGCGCTGCTCCCCTCCGGTACCAAGGAGACTCCCACCTGCTCGGTGATGAGTTTTGGCTTCCATCCCGCCCTTTCGGCCCAGAATCCCTTTGTGGGCGCTGCCACTGCCGTGGTGGAATCCATCTCCAAGCTGGTCTGTGCCGGATGCGATCCTGACAAGGTCTACCTCACCTTCCAGGAATATTTTGAACGCCTTCGGACGGAGCCCAGCCGTTGGGGCAAGCCCTTCTCTGCGCTGCTAGGCGCATTTACCGCACAGCTGGGCCTTGGTGCTGCAGCCATCGGCGGCAAGGATTCCATGTCCGGTTCCTTTAATGATCTGGACGTGCCTCCCACGCTGGTATCCTTTGCCATTTCGGCCCAGGATGCCCGTAAGGTCCTGACCCCGGAATTTAAGGGGTCCGATCACCCGGTCTATCTCTTTACCGTGCCGGGGCATACCGATTACAGTGCCACCAAGGCGGTGTTCCGGCAGGTGCATGAGCTGGTCCAGCAGGGAAAGATCCTCTCCGCCTGGTCCCTAACCGCCGGCGGTGCCGCTGAGGGCATTTTGAAAATGTCCATGGGCAACGAAGTGGGATTCCTGGCTGCCGACGGACTGGATGCAGAGATTTTGTTCCGGCAGAGCTACGGCTCCATCCTCTGCGAATGCACCGAAAAGCTGGAGGACGGACTGCTGGTGGGCTATACCACGGATTCAGCAGACATCGATCTGGGTGACGGTCCCGTGGCCATCTCTGAATATCAAGCCCTTTGGGAGAACACTCTGGAATCCGTATTCCCCACCAAGGCCGGCACGCCTGAAACGGTGTCCACGATTCTCTACGAGCAGCGCAACGACAAGGCTCCGGCCTATAAGCACCTGAAGCCCAAAGCAGTGATTCCCGTATTCCCGGGCACCAACTGCGAATACGATACCGCCCGGGCCATTGCCAAATCCGGGGGCGAACCGGAGATCATCGTGGTGCGGAATCTGACCCCTGCCGCCCTTAGCGAAACAGCGGCTGCCATGGAAAAGGCCATCCGTTCCGCTCAGATGATTATTCTGCCCGGTGGCTTCTCCGGCGGCGACGAGCCCGACGGTTCTGGTAAATTTATTGCTTCCTTCTTCCGGAATCCGGTGCTCTCCGATGCGGTCCACGATCTTCTGAAGCAGCGGGACGGTCTGATGCTGGGCATCTGCAACGGCTTCCAGGCTCTCATCAAGCTGGGGCTTGTGCCCTTCGGCGAGATCGTTCCCATGGACGAGACCTGCCCCACCCTGACCTATAATCTCATCGGCCGTCACCAGTCCCGCTATGTGACGACCCGAGTGGCCTCCGTCAAGTCCCCCTGGATGATGCACTGCAACGTGGGGGATCTCCACAACATTCCTGTGTCCCACGGAGAAGGCCGCTTCGTTGCCACAGAGGAAATGCTTCACCAGCTGGTGGAAGGCGGTCAGATTGCCACCCAGTACACAGATCTCTTAGGCAATCCCTCCATGGATATTCGCTATAACCCCAATGGCTCCATGCTGGCCATTGAAGGCATCACCTCCCCTGACGGCCGGGTCTTTGGCAAAATGGGCCATACGGAGCGCGCAGGCGAATTTGTGGGCAAAAATATCACCGGCAACAAATATCAGCCCATCTTCCAGGCTGGCGTGGACTATTTCAAATAATTTCCGGGAGGTACTCTTATGGAACAGAACCACACAACCATACAAAAAGTCAGTTCCGGAGTCTACAGCATCGAGCAGGATATGGTGCGCTGCTTCCTGATCCTGGGCCAGTCCCGGGCCATTCTGTTGGACACCGGCGCGGAGCCCTGTGATCTGCTGGGGCTGATCCGCTCCGTTACGAAGCTGCCTCTGCTGGTGATCCATACCCACGGTGACGGCGATCACACTGCCAACGACAGTCTGTTCTCCGACATCTATGCCCATCCCGACGAGTTCCCCATCATCCGCCGGTTTCGGCCAGAACTGCAGGCTCATCTGCATCCCATCACCGGTGCCTCCTCCTTTGATCTGGGCGGACGGATCCTCCAGGTCATAGAGGCGCCCGGCCACACCCCCGGCAGCATTTGCCTGCTGGACCGGCAGAACCGTATTTTGTTCTCCGGAGACACGGTGTCCTATGGTCCAGTGTTCCTGTTTGGCGACCATCGGGACATCCATACATACCGTAAAACTCTGACAGCGCTAATGGATTTGGGTGGCTTTGACACGGTATACCCCTGCCACAACACCTGCCCGGTCTCCCTGACGGTGATTCCATCCCTGATGGCTGCGGTGGACGGCGCGCTGGACGGCACCATTGCTCCTACCGAGTCTGATATGTCGTTCCCAGGAGACGGTGTTTCCCCCAAGGTCTATACCGTTGGAAAATGCGGAATCCTTTACTGCTAAATATCTTTTGGAGGCTTTATTATGAACATTCGTTTTGACAATCAGGTCTGCGTGGTCACCGGCGCCGGTTCCGGCATCGGATTCACCTGCGCCAAGTTGATGGCGGAAAGCGGCGCCACGGTAGCCATGCTGGGCCGGACTCCGGAAAAGATTCAAAAAGCTGCAGAAATGCTTCGGAGCAGCGGTGACGTTCATCCCTATGCGCTGGATGTATCCGATGTGGACGCCATCCCCGCGGTGGTGGAGACCATTCGCCAAGAGCTGGGAGAGATCCGGTTTCTGATCCAGGCTGCCGGCATTATGGCGGGCGGTCCTGGGGTGGACCTGACGGTAGAAGAATGGGACCGGGTCATGAACACCAACGCCAAGGGTCTGTTCTTTATGATGCAGCAGTGCGTCAAGCAGTCCATGATGCCCAATAAATTCGGCGTCATTGTCAATATCGCCTCTATGGCCGGAATTCGCGGCATGACGCCGCCCATGTGCTCGGCCCACTATTCTGCCAGCAAGGGCGCTGTGGTGGCTCTGACCATGCAGGCCGCCGTGGAATGGGCTTCCGCCAATATCCGGGTCAATGCCATTGCCCCCGGCGGCGTGCTCTCCGGCAACGCTGGGGTGCATCTGCCTGATCCCAACCAGCCTGTCGGTCCGGGAGGCCCTGGCGGACCCGGCGGACCCGGCACCATTACCGGCGTTCCCTCCGGTCGGCTGTCGGATCCGGAGGAGATTGCAGGAATGGCAGCCTACCTGCTGAGCGAATGGAGCGAGAATACCACAGGCCAGATCATGGTCATTGACGGCGGCTCCTCCGCTGTAGGATACTAAACAAGGGCGCGCTGCGGATAAATGCTCCGCAGCGCGCACTTTCTATACCATTTAGAAAAAACCGGGCCGGAGATCGCAAGAAAAACGATCTCCGGCCCGGATGCGTGTTTCAATGCAGCAGCTTTCCTCAAACACCTGCCGCTTGATCCCGCTGATAGAT
>CBCTLT010000197.1:0-4119 GCA_965147785.1 uncultured Oscillospiraceae bacterium | reverse complement strand
TTGATGATATACGCCGCAGAATTAACTGCAACATCATCCAAAGACACTGTCAGGTCTTTGACCAATGTGATAACATCATTCTCTTGCGCATTTGCAATAGCATCTGCAAGTGTTTCATATGTTTTGGTGCCAATTACAGCTTCCACAGAAGCGCCATCGGGAACCTTTGTAACATCCTCTTCCTCGCCAACCGTGCTGTTCACAACAATAACAGACTCACCTACAGAACCAACCGTGCTGGAAACCACAGTAATGTCGCCAGTACCGTCCTCTCTGACTTCTACATTTCCGGTAACTGTGGAGCTAGTGATTCCAAGATCGGTAACAGACTGGTTATAGACATTTCCGTCAACTTCGCTGTTGTTAATTTCCAAGCTAGTGTTACCACCGTCAGAAGTAACAGTCTCTTGTGTCAAGTTCGAGATTTTCACCACATCGCCGATGATGTTTGCATCATTCACATCCACAGTGATTGCGGAGTCAGAATATGTAGTTGTTCCAACTGTGCCTCCATTGGCATTCACAATATTTTGGCTTGTGTCCTGTGCCATATTCTTGTCAGAAACCACAATTGTGGGCTTTATGCCAGCTTCCGTAGCAGTATTCTGAATCGTGGCACCATTAGAAATGGAAACCTTAATATCTCCTACGTAGCCACTGCTTGCTTTACCCACAACAACTGCACCCAGTGTGCCGCCGCTGCCGCCAGCAACTAAATCTTCACCGTCAGAGATCATGGTGCCCGTGATGGTACCTCCGGTAATATCCAGCTCACCTGCGCAAATGCGGATTGCCTGGCCTCCAATGACTGTACCACCAGAAATTTTGGTTACGCCAACTGCAGGCAGATACATAGCGGTGTCATCATATACGGTGTCTCCATAGTTTGCACCGATAACCTCTCCACCAGTCATATTGACGGTAAAGCCGGCAAATTTGCCACTGCTTGCATTGGTAGCAATACCCTGAGCGCCATAAATTTTGCCGCCAGAGATGTTTACTTCGACAGCTTCATTGTTTACCGTCGCTCCGTCGCTAAAGCCTTCGCCATATATAGCAACACCATAACTCCAGCCTTTACCATCGGCCACTTCACTGCCCTGATAATAGTCGCACTCTATTCCCCGGACCTCACCGGCAGTGATGTTGCATACAGCTTTTTTCCCAGCCCATTCAGGTTTTCCAAGTTTGGGTGCAAAGTTAAATATGCCGGTAACACCTTCAACTGCGCCGCCATCCATATTGACCGTGCCATAGTTAGAGATGACCTGCGTTGCCTCATGTGCAAGGTAATTGTTCCGAATTGTTCCGCCTTTTAGGGTGAAGGTTGCGTCAGCACAGACCTGAACCGCTCTCAAAGCATTGTCGCTCGGTTCAGTCACTTCCACAGAGCCGCCACCAGCGCTGTCGCGAATTGTCAGCGTTCCCGCTTCTACGTTAATAAATACTTCATCATTCCCGGCATATTCCAGTTTGTACCCTGCCAAGTCAATTGTCGTATCCGTAGTAATCTTAACGGGAGTGGACAATTGCACGTCCTCCGTCAATGTGATTACACCGTCTACTGCTTCGGGTAATGCAGTTCCTGCATAAACTGTAGGTGCAGTGGCACCTCCTTCCACCACAGCAGTGTCAACTGCAACTTCTGCTGTCGCTGCAGTATCATCCGCCAACGCAGTTACTGGAAGCATCGTCAGGAGCATCGCAAATACTAGTAAAATGCCCCAAACACGCGTTCGCATTTTTCCCATATAGATTCCTCCTATTTTGATTTGCCGGGACAGGATACCGCCACCGGCATAACACCGTGCAACAGTGGCTCCAACATCCGTCCGTATTCCGAGAGGAATACGGACAAATGGGTACCCATTTGTGCCCGGCATTTCTTACCTCATTATACCATTGAGGAATCATTTGTCAATTATTTTGGATATGTTTGGAGTGCAATTTTGTCTGTTTTTTGCACTAATTTTACATAGTATCGGTTTTCCCGTTCCGGCCAGGTATGTTTCCCAGCAATTTCCTATCAAGGCATTGAAACCACCGCTCCAAAAATGCCCCCATATGCCTGTTCCAGCTCAGCCGAAGCAGTCCTTCTGCCAGAAGAATTCCAGCGAAAACGTCTACCAATACATGCTGCCGGATCAGCACTGTGGAGAGGCAAATCAGCAGTGAGGCCAGCAAAACCGAAAGCCGCACCCATAGAGGAATCTTTTTCCGCCGCCACAGTCCCGCAAAGCAGATCCAGCTCTCCAGGCAGTGAATGGAGGGGAACAAATTGGAGGCCGCATCTCTTTCGTACACAATTCCCAAAATCTTAGAAAAGAAATCATCTCCCAGTAGGGGCCGCACATTGGTGGTAGGCAGCAGCAGAAAAAACACCCCACAGATCAATTTGGCCACCACCTCAGCGGTCATAATGGCATACCAATCCTCCCCTCTGGCCAGTAGTACATAGCAAATCCCCCAGAAAGGAAACGCCAGCAGATAGACCAGTACCCAGCCCGGAACCACAGGGATCATTTCATCTAAAGTTGTGGTCATATCCAACATAGGCTGTCCCGCAGTGACCATCTGGGCAGTCCAATAGATTACCCCGTTGAGCACCGCACAGAACAACACTGCCAACAGGCGGCTACTGGGCAGCAGCCGTCCGGGAAACCGATCATACCAACGTCCCACCTTGTTTCTGTGCCGTTCCAATTTTCTCCCCCATTCTCACCAAAGTTTCCTCTCCTGCGGCGGAATTTCTCAAAATATCCTCATCCATCTGAACCCGGTCCTTTTCCAGCACCAGGATCACCGTGGATCCACCAAAGGCAAACAGCCCCTTTTCCTGGCCCCGCTGGACAAACCCCTGCACCGGATGGTTTTGGATGCGCCCCACCAGCAGCGCCCCCACCTCCATCATCAGTATGGTTCCAAAATACGCCGTCTCCAGGCAGCCATATTCCCGGGTGTTCTCCCGATAGATGGGCCGTGCCGCTGCAGCTCTGGGGTTTACCGTATGATATACCCCAGGGATCCGCACCAAAGTACCGACAATCCCGTCCGAAGCGTAGCAGTACCGGTGGTAATCGTCCACCGTCAGCCGGAACAACAACAGCATGCCGCCCCGGTACCGCCTGGCCAATGTTTCGTCTCGCAGCAGCGACTCCATGTCATAGGAGACTCCCTTGATGGTAAACCGGGTACCGGGCCAGATAGGAACAACTGTGAGTTTCCCGTCACAGGGCGCAATCAGATGTTCCGGTTCTATGTCCACAGGCCGCCGTTCCGGCAGGATCCTTCTAGTAAAAAAGTCGTTGAAGGATCTGTATTCCCGCTTCGGATAGTCCCTTAGTTCCAGCCGATTTCGGCGGATAAAACCAGGGATCAGCCACCGAGAAATCTGTCGTTCTAGCAACCATCCGCCCAATCTGCTGACCCAGGGGCGTACCAGAACCCAGAGCAGAAGTCTGCCCCACATCGTCCCATATAGCCGCTCGATCAGCTTTCCCTGACCGTCATAAGTGGTCACCAAAACGCCGTCTCGACGCCGGCTATTCATTGATGTACCTCACGATTCTGTCGATCATGGGTCCCCCGAAGGGCTGCCGTTTGGCAATTCTTACTCGTGAAAACAGCATAATCGCTACAACTGCGCATGCCACAAATATAATGAGACAAGTGAGCATCCAGTTTTTCGGCTTCCGGAGCCGAAAATCCACGATAAACAGGGTGGCAGTCACCAGCAGCATCAACAGCAGCACTAGACGAAAGGCGTTTTCCGTCACCGCAAAGCTGATAAGAAAGGTCAATGGCAGTATGACGGAAATGGATGTAATCGGCAGCCCATGATATACCTTTTCTCCACAGGCACAGCCGGTCTGCCGGTTGGTCTCCAGCACGTTGAAGAACCCCAGCCGGATCACGCCGCAGATGCAGTAGTATCCAATGACCGCCAGACTCAGTATGCTCTTGAGTCCCATGAGATAGCAGATCATAGCGGGAAAGATGCCAAAGCAGATCACGTCGCACAAGGAGTCCAGCTGAATGCCGTAAAGTTTTTCCTCCTGGGTCCGGTTCTTTTTGGTCCTGGCGATTTTCCCATCAAAGGTGTCGCAGAATCCGGAAACT
>CBCTLT010000196.1:0-4157 GCA_965147785.1 uncultured Oscillospiraceae bacterium | reverse complement strand
CGATTTTCAGGCGGAGGACTGCGCCGGTGTTATGCTGACGGAGGTGCCTGACCAGGCCCTGGGCACGCTGATGCTGGGAAACCGGCAGGTCCGTTCCGGAGATGTGTTGACAGTGGAGCAGCTTTCCTCCCTGACCTTTGTCCCTGGAGGCGATCTCACCGGAGATGCCGTGATCACCTGCCTCAAGCTCACTGACAATGGCACCGAAGAGGTTCAGGCCACGTTGAAGATTGGCTCCAATCAAAATCAGGCTCCGGTGGCGGAGGATTCGGAATTTACCACCTATAAGAACATCCCCGGCCAGGTGCCCCTGACCGTCTCTGATCCGGAGGGCGATCCGCTCACCGTTACCATTGTCAAAGCGCCCAAACGGGGCGACGTCAGTCTGAACGATGATGGAACCGTCACCTATACCCCCACGGAAAATAAGGTGGGAAAGGACTCCTTTGTCTATACCGTGACGGATTCCGCCGGAAACACCTCCCAGGAAGCTACGGTCCGAATTGAGATTGAAAAGCCCTCGGACAAGCAAACCTACGGGGATATGGACGGAGATCCTGCCCAGCTGGCTGCGGTATGGCTGCGGGAGGAGGGCATCTATTCCGGAAAAACCGTGGCGGGACAACTGCTGTTTTGCCCTGACGAAACCGTATCCCGAGGAGAATTTATCGCCATGTGCGTCGGCCTTGTGGGAATGGACGAGGATCAGGAGGTCCTGACCACTGGGTTTGTGGATGAAGCAGACACCCCGGACTGGCTGGGACGCTATGTATCTGAGGCACTGCGGTGCGGATACCTCAGCGGTGTTCCCACCAGCAGCGGTCTTGCGCTGGATGCCAGCGGAGCCATTACCCAGGCCCAGGCGGTGAAGATGGTGAGCAGCATTCTGGGGCTGGAGGGATCGGATGCTGAGACTGTTATGGCTATGGAGGACAGCGTTCCCGCATGGGCCATGGAAGCCGTATCTGCCATGGCTGGGATCTATGATGTGACCGATCCCAATGCTGCCCTGACACGCAGAGAAGCTGCTCAGCTGCTTTATCAGGCCTATCAGTATGGAAGCTTGGAGGAAGAGGAGTCCAGCCTGCTTTCCTGGGCCACGAAATAAAAACTTACCGCCGGAGGCATTGCGCCTCCGGCGGTTTTTTAGATCAGCCATACAATCAGAGCGGCCAACAGGCTCATCAGCAGCAGGCTTCCACCAATCAGCCAGGGCGTATATCGCCGCCGGAGCTCCACATTTTGGCGGATATAGCTGTCTGCCACCCGGCAGGCCTCCTCCAGTACCTGCTCCGGGGAACGGCCCTCCTCGGTGAGACTGTCGTCCCGCACCATAAAAATCGCCTGGTCAAAATACTTGGTGTCGGGGCAGCGAACTACCACGACCCGTTTTTGTACACCTTTTACCATGTTTCGCACCTCCTGATCCCATTTTCACCCAATTCGCTGGGAATTATTCGGAGATGCTCATCCAACGTGGTAATTTTAGCATAACATCGCTGGGTCCACCACAATATCCTCTTTTCGGACCTGATCCCAGGCAAAGCCCGAGGCCAGTTCTCGGAGGGAAACTGCCTCCCACTGATCCAGCAGGCCGCAGGACCAGGCCAAGAACCCGATCAGCTGTTCCGGTTTCCAACGCTGGCGCAGCTGACTCAGGTCCAAATCTCTGTCCCGTTTGCTCAAACGGCGCCCATCGGGAGAGAGCAGCATAGGCACATGGTAAAACTTTGGCGGCTTTAGCTCCAGCAGGGTATAGAGCCACAGCTGGGCCGGTGTGGAGGACAGCAGATCTCGGCCCCGCACAACTTCTGTTACACCACTGGAACCATCGTCCACCACCACCGCCAGCTGATAGGCAGCCACCCCGTCAGCCCGGCGAATGATAAAATCGCCCCATTCTGTCTGTAGGTTCATGGATTGGAGCCCCTGCAGCCCGTCCGTAAAGGAGATTTCCTGATCCGGTACGCAGATCCGAAGGCAGGGGGCTTTTGTCTTTTGGGCCCGCTGAGCATCGGTCAAGTACCGGCAGGTCCCGCTGTAGATGGTCCGGCCATCGGAGGCGTGGGGGGCTGACGCCGCATGAAGCTGATCCCGAGTGCAGTAGCAGGGGTAGATCCGTGCCTTTTGCGCAAGTGTTTCTATGGCTGCGGCATAATCGTCACTGCGGCAGCTCTGATTTTGGCTTTGCCGATCCCATAACAATCCCAGCCAGCGAAAATCCTCCATAATGGCTTCCGCGTATTCCCTGCGGCTTCGGGCTGGGTCCAGATCCTCGATCCGAAGCAGTACCTCTCCGCCTTGGGACTTGGCAGACAGCCACGCCAGCATGGCGGAAAATACATTGCCCAAATGCATCCTGCCGCTGGGGCTGGGGGCAAACCGTCCCAATTCCATGCCTTCACCTCCCATTCACCGCTTGATTCTAGCACAGTTTCCGGCTATAATCAACGATATCAACACAAAGGATGATCTACTTTGATTTCTGAGCTTGCTGACAATCTATATTCCATCGCCGTACCTCTACCCAATAATCCTCTGAAAAACCTCAATACCTATGTGCTGGTGGGCAGTCGTAACCTGCTTATTGACACCGGCTTTCGCCAGGATGCCTGCCGGGAGGCCCTCCTGGCAGGACTGGCAGAGCTGGGGATTTCCATGGACCATACGGATATATTTCTGACCCATCTGCATTCTGACCACACAGGGCTGGCGCCGGAGCTGGCAAAACAGGATACCCAAATTTTTATCGGCACCCAGGACCTGAGCCGGATGCCCGGCAGGCAGAACACATTTTCCTGGTCTGAATCCAACCGCCGCTTTGCCCAGGAGGGCTTTCCCTGGCCCCTGCTGGAGGTACTAAAGCAGAAGAACCCTGCCCGGGCTCTTTCTCCCGTGGCCTACGACAGCTATATCCCCGTGCAGGATGGAGAAATCTTTTCCTACGGCGGTCACAGCTTTCAGGCCATATGGACCCCGGGGCATACCCCGGGACATCTGTGCCTGTGGGAAGAGGCCACCGGTCTCTGCATGCTGGGGGATCATGTGCTGTTCGATTTTACCCCCAACATCACCCGATGGCGGGGAATTCCCGAGTCTCTGGGGGACTATCTTCGTTCTTTGAAACGGATTCGGCAGCTTCCGGTGAAGCTGCCCTTGCCGGCCCATCGAGCCGTCCATACGACATTTTCGGAACGTGTGGAGGTCCTGTTGGATCACCACCGGCGTCGCTGCGAAGAAGTGCTGCGGATTCTCTCCGACGGTACTGCCATGACCGCCTGGGACATTGCCGCCGCAATGACCTGGAATATTCGGTGCAGCGGATGGGCCGATTTCCCCACACCGCAGAAATGGTTTGCCGTGGGAGAAGCCCTGGCCCATCTGGACCATTTGGTGGCTCTGGGCCTGGTGGAGCGAAAATTGCGAGACAGCCTATACCGCTACAGACGTCTGTCCGGAAAGGAGTTTATATGGCACTGATCCATTGCCCGGAATGCGGCCGGGAAATCTCGGATCAAGCCGCAGCCTGTCCCGGATGCGGGTATCCTCTTTCCAAACAGAATACCCACACCAAAGATGACACATTTTTGGAAGCTTCTCGACAACGGGATCGGCGTTTTCTGTGCATTGCCGGGCCGCTGTTGCTGGTAGGCATTGCCCTGTTGCTCCTGTTTGCGTTCTTATGCGGTCGTCAACTGCTGTAGCGTAGGACTCATAGATTTCCCCGATTTGGGCAGACTAGGGGCGAGGTGATCCTATGGCAAAGCAAGGTATGAAGCGGCCGGAGATTACGGACTGCAAACAGAAAAACAGTGTTCCGCCTGTCCCGGAGCTACAGGGGAAAGCCAAGCACACCAAAACGCCTGCAGCCCCTATCATTGCCGGAACTGCGTCCCCGGCTTTGAAGGTCTATCACGGCGTTCCCCACAGCACCAAGCCATTTCCCAATGAGTATGTGGCAACCGATGCCGTACTGGATGGGGACAATGATATTCTTCCCTAAGACAAGCTGTACTGAAAATGCCCCCATCGCGGATTTTCGCGGTGGGGGCATTGCGTGTCCATCGTTCAAAAGGCTAGACGGGGAGCTGTATGTATCGCTGTTGGGAATCCGGCGATGGATGCATTTTTACGCTGGATATGACGCCCATGGTGAT
>CBCTLT010000195.1:0-4286 GCA_965147785.1 uncultured Oscillospiraceae bacterium | reverse complement strand
CTATTACGCCAAGGGGTGGGATCCTTGGAATCCGCTGTACTATGATTACAATTACGCGAAAAATACCCGCTGGGGCGATGTGCCGGTGCTGGCAGGCATGCGGGAACCCATGGGAATGGGAATGCTGCCCAGAGAGCTTGGCTTCGAATGTCCGCCTTCGGGGGATGAGACCTATGTGGGCGATGGATATGATTTTGAGTTGTATTACTATAAGCCCATTTTTTCTGGTGACTCCTTTCATACAAAAAAGGTGGGGCAGGACTATATCGATCTGACAGAAGACGGTTCCACCACCCGGTTCTTCGTCACCTGCATCACCACGGATATGTATAACCAGAAAGATGAGCTGGTATGCCGTGCGGTAATGCATTGGCCCTGCTTTTTGGGGAAATTTTCAGACGGCCGTATGCCGAGCCGGGAGGAATTGGTGGCCCACCAAATGGAGCAGGCAAAGAAAAAAGGGAATTCCAGCCGCTATGTCCGGCCGGCTCACCGATATACCGACGCGGACTGGGAGGTTTTAAAGGAGATCTGGCGCAATGAGGTGATCCGTGGCAAAGACACCCTGTACTGGGAGGACGTCAACATTGGAGATGAACCGCCGATGACAGCGGAATCCCCTGTAACAGATTACGATGCCAGGCGATACACTGGCATGCATCACACTGTCGGGGCCATTGCCGGCGATACGGTGCGGGATTTTGTTATGGGAAAACGAGTGGAACGCCGTTTTGAGAAGCGTGAAGATGGTGTCATCTATCTGCCGGAATCTGAGCGCACCCACTTTCTAAACTTTGTTGGGCGGAATTTCTGCCGTCGTTTGGTGACCAACTGGATGGGTGATGACGGCATGATCCGAAAAATGGGCTGGCGAATGGTCAACGACTATCCGCCGGAGAAGCAATTTAACCATTTCCCAGAAGGGCACTTCCGGGAGAGTTGGCTGCTGAAGGTACCCTATCTCAAAGAAGCGGGGCGATTTACCAACACCCATGGCATGGGGCCGGATTGAGCTCTGGTCCATGGTTATGTTACCGACAAATGGGTGGACCAGGAGACCGGGGAACATCTGGTGATGCTCACGGTATGGTGTGAGGATATGGACAAAAATATATTCCAAGAATGTGAATTTTCTGTTGTGCTGCCCTCCAGAGAAGTATAATTAAGGACCCGCTGCAAAGGGGCAGCGGGTCCTTAATTTGATTAGAAAGATCAAGGCATCTCATTGAGGCTATCTAGAACTTTTATCATAGGGGATTCCCTCGGCCTTAGGTGCTTTAGATTTCTTGGAGGTGAAGGCCAGGATAACCATAGAGGCAATAAAGGGCATCATGTTGTAAATCTCCTTGGGCCACTGGAGAAACGCCAGGAAGGAGGAATCTGCGATATTGGCCAGGGCCTTGAACACCGCAAAAAACAGCGCAGCGCAAAAGATCCGGAAGGGTTTCCATTGCCCGAAGATCATGACGGCCAAAGCCAGGAAGCCCATGCCGGCCACACCTACCTCAAAGTTCCAGGAGGATACTGCCGGAACGATGTAAGCAAACCCGCCTATACCGCCCAGAAAACCAGAGATCAGCACACCACACCAGCGCATCTTATAGACGTTGATTCCGACGGAATCTGCTGCCTGGGGATGCTCACCACAGGCCTGAAGCCGAAGCCCAAACCGAGTCCGGTATAGCATCACATAGGATACAACCAACAACACAAGACCCAAAAACAAAAATACATTGACGGAAAGGGGACCAATGTCAAAGGAAAACGCGGTGTTGTCAAAGTCGATTTTTCCAGATTGGGAACCATTAAAGCGTTTTGCGGCCACCAGTGCAATAGCCGTGGCCAGCAAATTCAGCGCTGTGCCGCCAATGGTTTGGTCCGCTTTCAAATTCACGGAAGCAAAGGCCAGCAGGGAGGAATAGATTCCTCCGAACAGGGCGGAGCCAAGAATGCTCAACGTCACAAGAAGCCATGCAGGCATGGCAGGGGGGAAGAGGCGAATGAGCAGAACGCCCACCAGCCCGCCAATGACCATGATCCCTTCCAGGGCAATATTGATAATGCCGGAATGCTCGGAAAACATTCCACCCAGGGCAACCAGCATCAGTACCATGGCATACATCAGCGTATATTTCAACAAAAGCATCATGGCTGATCCTCCTCTCCTGGGGCATCCTGGTTTTCCGGTGGACCGGACGCCGGGACCTTCTGATTTCCTTTCCGGCGGAACAGAGAGCCGGAAAGCCAATTGCGGATCAAAAGGGAGAAGGCGCACAGGTAAATTACCACACCGGAGATAATATCCGCGATTTCCGGGGGGAATACGTTGGTATCCATAAAACTGCCGCCAGTGGAAATATGGGAAATGAAAATGGCAGAGAAGATGGTGCCAATGGGATTGGATGATGCCAGCAGTGCAACGGAAATACCGTCAAAGCCGATGCCTGGAAGGGCGGTGGAATCCTGGGGGTTCCACTCGGCAATGCCAGAGAGATAATAGAGGCCAGCGCCTAAACCTGCCAGAGCTCCTGCAATCACCATGGACAACACGATGTTCTTTTTCTCGTTGATGCCGGCATACCGGGCAGCGTCCTTGTTGTGGCCGCAGGCTTTGAGCTCGTACCCAAAGACAGTCTTGTTGACGATGATCCAGATCAGGATCGCAATGAGAATGGCGATAAAAATGGCGATGGTGGTGGACTGATTCATAAACTTATCCGCCAAACCGAAATCCGGAATCACCGCATCCGGGAAATTTGTACGCAGGCTGTAGGATTTTGTTTTTGTGGCGTCGTACATAATACCGGTACCGCCGCCATAGATCAGCGTATTTACTGCATACAATCCGATCCAGTTAAACATGATGGCGGTAATGACCTCGTTGACATTGAGGAACGCCTTGAAAATACCAGGAATTGCGCCCCAAATCGCTCCAAAAACGGCGGATGCCAGCAGGCACACCCACCAGGGACATTTCAGCACAATGGCAAAATACAGCGCGCCAAAGGCTCCGACAGTATATTGCCCGGCAGCTCCGATGTTAAAGAGTCCCGTTTTAAAGGCAAAGCCCACAGAGAGACCGGTCATAATCAGGGGAGCGGCCTGGGCGATTTCCTTGCCGATGCCAATGGGCTGCATATAGAACCCGCCCAGGAGGATTCTGCGGAAGCCTTGGGACCAAGCGCCTTCCGGGTTAAGTCCCAGCAGGATCAGGTAACCCAGCAGCAGCCCCACCACAACACAGACCAGGGAGGAAAATAACGCCACAGGACTGTGCTGACGCAGCAAGGGAGAGTCTGGTTTCTTTTTCATGATCTATCCCTCCTCAAAGCGATGGCCCCGTTTGGCGCCGGACATATAGAGTCCCAGAGTCTGAACGTCGGTGGTCTTCGGATTAAATTCTCCCACCAGCTCGCCCTCGTACATCACCAGGATTCGGTCGGATACATTCATCACCTCATCCAGTTCCAGGGAGATCAGCAGCACGGCTTTGCCAGCATCCCGCTGGGCTACAAGCTGTCGGTGGATATACTCAATGGCGCCTATATCCAATCCGCGCGTGGGCTGAACCGCCACCAGCAGTTCCGGCTTTTTATCGATTTCCCGGGCAATAATAGCCTTTTGCTGATTTCCACCGGACATAGAACGGACTGTGGTGACAGGTCCCTGGCCAGATCGTACGTCATACTGGTTGATCAGCTTTTCCGCATACTGGCGAACAGCGGGCTGATTGATGATGCCGCCTTTTTGAAATTCCGGTTCCCAATACCGCTGCAAAACCAAGTTTTCTTCCAGGGTAAAATCCAATATAAGACCGTGCTTGTGCCGGTCCTCTGGTATATGACTCATCCCGAGTTTGCTTCTGGATCGAATGGAAGCTCTAGTAATATCGTTGTCGCTGAGTCGAATCGTACCCGATACAGGCTTTTCAAGACCTGTTAGCGCATAGACCAGTTCCGACTGGCCATTTCCCTCAATTCCGGCAATGCATACGATCTCACCGCTGCAAACCTGAAAGGATACGTCCTTTACAGCGTTATTTTTGTGAATCTTGGAGGGAACGGTCAGGTGTGCCACGTCCAATATGGGATCACCAGGGGTGCTCAGTGCTTTGGAAACGGTCATTTCCACGTCTCGTCCCACCATCATATTGGACAGCTGCTGAATATTTGTCTTGGATATTTCCACGGTGCCCATGCATTTTCCCTTTCGCAGTACGGTACACCGGTCCGCCACCGCCATGATTTCCGCCAGCTTATGCGTAATAAACAGAATGCTTTTGCCTT
>CBCTLT010000194.1:0-4290 GCA_965147785.1 uncultured Oscillospiraceae bacterium | reverse complement strand
GCCCACCTGTACCGAAACGACACGGTTTTTCATCAACACCAGAGAGCGAATCCCCATGGCGTGGGCACAAATGGGAGTGACAATGATATTCTCCGCCGTGGGCTCAACAAAGGGACCTCCAGCAGACATAGAATAGGCAGTAGTACCGGTGGGAGTAGCAATCACCAAGCCGTCTCCGTCGAAGCGCATAGCCTCCACGTGATCGCAGGACACCGTCATCTGGATCACCCGCGCAACAGCTCCCTTGGTAATCACAGCGTCATTGAGGGCGTTGTCCTCATAAATCACCCGGCCATCCCGTTTCACCGCCACATGGACCATCATTCGCTCTTCATAGGGCAGGTGATCCTCCAGGACTCTGGGCAGCAGATCCAGTTCGTTGCTCTCCAGCTCGGCCATAAACCCCATGGTGCCTGTATTGACTCCCAGCATAGGAATTTCCCTGTTGCCCACCAGACGCGATGCATGAAGGATTGTACCGTCACCGCCAAAGCAGATCATGATATCACAGTCCTTCAGTCCTTCCTCCATGGGCACCAGCCGCATATTGGGCGGAAACTCGTGGTTTTTGTCCACATGAAAGGGCAGACATATTTTGACTTCTGCGCCGTGCTGCTTCAGAATTTTCTCCGCAGCCCGGGTGATCTGAAAGCCCCGGTCCCGGTAAGGGTTGGGCATCAGTGTGATTTTTTTCATAGGCTCACCCTTTCAGTGTTTCGTGGGCCTCCTGGACCACAGATTGGGCGGAAAAATCCTTTACCGCCATCGGTTTCATGGACAGATGTCCCAAAAATTCGATATTTCCTCCCGGGCCCTTGACGGGAGAAAACGTAAGATTTACCACCGTGAATCCAAGGCTGCGGGCCAGTTCCAAAAAGGTCTCCAGAACCTCTACATGGGTATCAGGATCCCGAACCACACCTTTTTTCCCCACTTTCTCTTTACCGGCTTCAAACTGAGGCTTGATTAGGCACAGGACTTGCCCTGCCGGCCCCAGCAGCTTTTGCACCACAGGAAGTACAATTTTCAGGGAAATAAAGGAGACATCAATGACGCTCAGATCCAGAGGTTCTCCCAGCTGCTCCGGTGTGACATTACGGATATTGGTCCGCTCCATGACCACCACCCGTGGATCACTGCGGATACTCCAAGCTAGCTGTCCATAGCCCACATCGATGGCAAAGACCTTTTTCGCCCCATGCTGCAGCAGACAATCCGTAAATCCTCCGGTAGAGGCGCCGGAATCGCTGCATACATAGCCTGTGGGATCCACACCGAAATAGGCCAAAGCCTTTTCCAGCTTCAATCCTCCACGGCTGACATAGGGACAGGTGTTACCGCGAATCTCTATAGCAGCATCCGCCGCTGTCGGCGTTCCGGGCTTGGTTACCCGCTGGTCGTTGACAAAGACCAGTCCTTCCATGATGACGGCCTGGGCCTTGGCTCGACTTTCGCAGAGCCCCTGTTGGCATAATAAAACGTCAAGTCGTTCCTTTTTCAAAATGGATAAGCTCCTTTACCGCCCGAGCCACGGATTTTCCATCGATTCCCACCAACTCATGGAGTTGCGGCACCGTTCCGTGGGTCACAAATTTTTCTCCCAAATTCATGAGACGTACTGCTTTTGGCGTAACGCCGGATTCCATCAATGCTACCACAAGCTCCTGCCCGACACAGCCAGAGGAAACACACTCCTCCAACACCATCAGATGGCCGGTCTTTTGAACTGAAGCGGCAGTCAACTCGGTATGAAGGGGCGCCAAATACCAGAGCTTGATAATCTCTACGGAAATCCCCTGCTGCTCCAGAATCCGGGCTGCATCCATGGCCTCACAAACCATGGGGCCGTAGGTTACGATTGTGGCGTCCGTGCCCTGCCGAAGAACAGTATCCTCCAAAATGCAGTCCTGATAGGTCTCGTTGCCCCCCCTGGGATAACGAACAGCCACAGGGCCTTCCAGCTGGTACACCGCATAATGGATGCTTTTTCTAAGCTCCTCCGTAGAGGCCGGCGCCAAAACCGACATATGGGGCACGGTCCGAAGAAAGCATGCGTCAAATACCCCATGATGGGTCTCTCCGTCGGACCCTACCAGCCCTGCTCGGTCCACAGCAAACACCACATGGAGATTTCCCAGGGCTGCGTCATGGATCAGCATATCATAGGCCCGCTGCAGGAAGGTGGAGTAGATGGCCACCACGGGAAGCATCCCCTGCTTGGCCAGGCCGCAGCTCATGGTCACAGCATGGCCTTCCGCAATACCTACGTCAAAAAATCGCTTGGGAAACCGACCGGCAAACTCAGTCAATCCCGTGCCCTGTTCCATAGCCGCGGTGATGGCACAGATCCGCCGATCCCGGTCCGCCATGGCACACATGGTCTTTCCAAAGGCGTCAGAGAAGGACTCCTGATGAGCTCCCTTGGCAGTTCCAGATTGAACATTGAAGCTGGAAATGCCATGGAATTCATCGGGATTTTCCTCAGCGTAGCTGTATCCCCGTCCTTTGGTGGTGGTAACATGGAGCAGAACCGGGCAAGCCAGTTCTTTGGCCTGACGCAGCAGATAGGTCATTTTTTTGATGTCGTGACCATCTACCGGCCCCAGATAGACAAAGCCCATCTCATCAAACATATTACTACCGATCAGCGCATTTTTCATCCACAACTTAATTCGATGAACTACGCGATACAGATACTTGCCCCCGGGAACTGTATGGGTAAACCCGTGGAACAGCCGCTTAAAGTTTAGATAAGATGGCTTGAGGCGCTGTTTGGCCAAAAATTTCGAGATTCCGCCCACATTAGGCTGAATCGACATTCCATTATCGTTGAGGATCACGATCAGCGGTTCCTTGCTCTGCCCCGCATCATTGAGTCCCTCATAAGCAAGCCCACCTGTCAACGCACCGTCGCCGATGACGGCGATGACGCTGTAGTCTTCCCCCATCAGCGTTCTGGCTCTGGCGATACCCAGGGCTGCGGAAACGGAGTTGGAGGCGTGTCCTGCCACAAAAGCATCGGCATCCGATTCTGAAGGCTTTGGAAAACCTGCCATACCGCCCAACTGCCGCAAATGGCGAAACTCCGCTTGCCGTCCGGTCAGCAGCTTATGTACATAACACTGATGACCAACATCAAATACAATTCTATCCTTATAGGGATCAAAAACCTTATGCAGTGCGATGGTCAGCTCTACGATTCCCAAGTTGGAGGCCAAATGACCCCCTGTTTTAGAAACACTGTTGATCAGAAAGCTTCTGATCTCGTTGCACAGCGCCTGATCCTCTTCCGGCCCAAACGCAAGGAATTGCTCCCGATCGTCTGCTCGTTCCAAAAGATTCAAACTTACACAACCTGTCTATATCCTGCTTCCCGGACAAAACCGGGAATGTCCATGGTATTATACAATAAGACCTTTATCGGCTCTCCGGCATGTCGCCCGTTCTCCCGCATGACGGGTCATAAATGATTCGGGTGACAGCGGCTCAAGACATTATACCATAGGATCGATGATTTTCAATCTGTTTCCTGAAATTTATGCATCATTTCATTCTGCCCACAAGGCCCACGGAAAGTGCTTCGATAAAATCGGTTTTGTAAAATCCTCCGTTTTTCAAGGCACTGAGGGCCTGGGCCGTCTCCTGCTCTACCATTTGTGCGCACCGATCCAGCCCAAACAGGGTCACAAAGGTGCTCTTTCCATTTTCCACATCAGAACCGATGGGCTTGCCCAGCTCCTGCTGGTCTCCAATGCAATCAAGCATATCATCCCGAATTTGGAACGCCATCCCCAAATGCTGGGCATACGCCCCAGCAGCGGAGATCTGTCCCTCTGTTCCGCCGCCCAAAATGGCACCGATTTGGCAGGCAGCCCGGATCATATCTCCGGTTTTGTGCAGATGCACCTCCCGAAGCTCTTCCTCAGACAGAGAACGATTTTCGCCGTCCAGATCCAGAACCTGTCCCGCCACCATGCCGTCTTCTCCGGCAGCCCGGGACAAAATGGAAATGCACCGCAGCAGTCTTTCTGCCGGGGCATCCATCTCCGCGAGAATATGGATGGCCGCCGTTAAAAGAGCGTCTCCCGCCAACGTAGCCACAGCCTCCCCATAGACCTTATGGTGGGTGAGACGACCTCTGCGATAGTCGTCGTCATCCATGCAGGGCAAATCATCGTGAATCAGAGAATAGGTATGGATCATCTCAACGGAACAGCCAGCCGGAACCGCAGTCTCCGGCGTGCCGCCGCAGGCTTCGCAGAAGGCCATGCACAGGATGGGACGGAGCCG
>CBCTLT010000193.1:0-4295 GCA_965147785.1 uncultured Oscillospiraceae bacterium | reverse complement strand
TACGGCAGCAGAGTGCTGATGCTCTCCACCTGCTGCGACAACGAGGAGGATGAACGATTTGTGGTCATCGCCCAAGAGGTCCAATAGCACATTGGCGCTTCTTTACATGCGTCAGTTGCTGACACACAAAGGCGGTTCCTAATATTTATGAAACTGATAACAAAACACAGGCGGACTACCCTTTGATTCGGTAGTCCGCCCGTGTTTTTACAGTCCTTTTTTGAATACACAGCAGGCTCTTTTCATCCCAGCTTACCGGACGTAGTAGACATAGCCATCCTTTCTGGGCGCAGCTTGAGAAACAGTTCCCTCAGGATAGCCCAGGATACAATGGCCGATGCCCTCATACGCTCCCCGGATGCCTAGGTCCTTTAAAATGGCCTTGCCCTCGGGAGACTGGAACTCCTCCTTGGCCCTGTGAATCCAGCAGCTGCCCACCCCCAGCGCGTGAGCGGCCAGCATCAGATTGCCCATGACCAGGGTACCATCATAGACATGGGTAGCTACCTGCTGATCCGCCAGTACTACCAGCACCACCGGTGCTCCATAAAAGGGATCCCCTTCTACACCCATGATCTTTGCGTTCATGGCGGAAAGCCGGTCCCGCAGTTCCCGATTAGTGACTGCCAGAATAATAGGAGACTGCCGTCCCATGCCGGTGGGGGCATAGGTGCCCGCTTCCAAAATCTGTTCCAGCACCTCCTGTGGAATCGGCTCGGACCGAAAGGCTCGCACGCTCCGTCTGGTGACCAAATCCGAAATGGTCTGATTCATGCCGCAACCTCCTGTTCTCAAATCTGTTTTGTCTCAGCCAAAAGCCGCTGCTTCACATCCCAGAGTCCCTGGGAAAGATCTACATAATAGGTATGGGGATTTTCGAACCGCTTCACCTCATCCCAAAGCGTGTCCAATTCCTGCTTGCAGTATTCCCGGATCTGCCCCAGATCGGGTAACTCATAGACCAGCTTACCTTGCTGAAATACCGGCACCTGCAATTCCCGGACCCGGTAGTTGGTCAGGGTCTTTGTTTTCCATACGGCGTTGGGATCGAAAATCCGGTGAGGTTCTCCCTGGGGTATGGGCTCATCCCGCAGGCAAATCTCGTCCGCCAGAGCCTTGCCGCTTTCCCGATCAAAATACCGCAGCAGCCGTTTAAAGTGGGGATTGGTGATCTTGGAGGTGTTCTCGCTAACCTTGATTTTCGGAACAATGGTTCCGTCCTCTGTCTCCACCGCAACAAGCTTGTAAACGCCGCCGAACACTGGATCGCTTTTGGAGGTAATGAGCCGCTCTCCTACGCCAAAGGTATCGATTTTGGCTCCCTGCATCATCAGATCCATAATCAGATGCTCATCCAAAGCATTAGACGCGGTGATTTTGCATGTGGGAAGCCCCGCCTCATCCAACATTTTCCTGGCCTGTTTGGACAGATAGGAGATATCGCCCGAATCCAGTCGAATGGCAAAATCGGTGATTCCTTGAGGCAGCAGCACCTCCCGAAATGCCCGGATGGCATTGGGCACGCCGCTTTTCAGGGTATTGTAGGTATCCACCAGCAGGGTGGCATTGTGGGGATAAATCTGGCAGTATGCACGGAATGCCTCATACTCCGAATCAAACATCTGCACCCAGGCATGGGCCATGGTACCTCCAGCCGGGACGCCAAAACGCTGATCCGTCAGGGTACATGCCGTACCGGCGCAGCCTCCGATGTAGGCTGCCCGGGCTCCAATCACAGCACCATCGGCCCCCTGGGCCCGTCGGGATCCAAATTCCAGCACTGCCCTCCCCTGGGCCGCCCGCACGATCCGGTTGGCCTTGGTGGCGATCATGGTCTGATGGTTGAGGGAAAGGAGCACATAGGTTTCAATAAGCTGGGCCTCGATGGCTGGCGCCCGCACCGTCAAAATCGGTTCCTGTGGGAAGACCGGAATGCCCTCCGGTACCGCATAAATATCCCCGGTAAATCGGAAGTGGCGCAAGTAGTCTAAAAAACCTTCCTCAAAAATTCCCTTTTCCCTGAGAAACGCAATGTCATCTTCCTCGAAGTGGAGGTTTTGAATATACTCCACAAGCTGTTCCAGGCCCGCCGCAATGGCATAGCCGCCGCCGTCAGGTACCGAGCGGAAGAACACGTCGAAATAGGAGATTTTGTCCCCGTAGCCCGTTTGAAAATATCCGTTGCCCATGGTCAACTCATAAAAGTCGCAGAGCATGGACAAATTTCTGCCATCCACGGTCATCCCTCCCCGTCTCTCAGGACGTCAATCTGTAGACTTTCCATTACATCCAGCGCTTTTTCGTGGAGAGCAGGATCATTAGATGCCACGCAGGAAGCGTCCACCACAATATCCGTTTCAGGCTGTGCCGTTTTCGCCAAAATAGCGTTGGCCATTACACAGATATTGGTGACCACCCCCACCAGTTCAATGCTCTCATACCGATGCTGTTTCAAAAAATCATACAGGGCATCGGAGCCAAAGGTATATTTGATGAAGCACCAGTCCTCTTGATCGCAGTTTTCCGCCACTTTCCCATAGAGCTTATGGCCCTCGGTGCCGCCTACACAGTGCACCACTGGCAGACGTCTCCCCTCTCGCGTCAGCAAATACTGGCTGGTATGGGTATCAAAGGTAAACATGACCTCATCGCCCCCATTTCGATAGGTCTGGATTTTCTCCACGATTTTATCTTCCAACGCCATTGCCTCCGGGAATCCCAGAGAGCCGGATACAAAATCTGTTTGATAGTCCACCACAATCAGACATTTTTTCACGGGCAACGCCCCCTTTCGTTTCTCATTATACCCCATGGAAGGACCGGTCGCAAGCCTGCAAAACCGATTCCGTCCATTTCCTGGCCCAAGAATCATTTTGAAATTCTTTCCCCTTTGTGCTATAGTAACGGTTACGAGACAACAAAAGAAAGGATTTCACCTATGCACGATATCATTCAGCTTCTGGCCCAGGAACTGGATCAAAAGCCCCAGTACATCACAAACGTCGTCGACCTGCTGGATCAGGGCAATACCATTCCCTTTATCGCCCGTTATCGGAAGGAGCTCCATGGGGCCATGGACGATTCCCTGCTCCGGACACTGGCCCAGCGACTGGAGTACCTTCGCTCTCTGGGTGAACGCCGGGAGACCATCCGTGCTGCCATTGACAGTCAGGGGAAACTGACAGAGGCCCTGAGCCAGTCCCTGGACAAGGCCAAAACCCTCTCGGAATTGGAGGACCTCTATCGGCCCTATAAGCAAAAACGCCGGACCCGGGCCACCATCGCCCGGGAAAAGGGTCTGGAGCCCCTGGCCAAGGTCCTCTTTGCCCAAAGTCGGGATTGCCCTGATCCGCTGACGGAAGCGGAAAAGTACGTCAGTCCAGAACATGAGGTCCTTACAGCCCAGGACGCCCTACAGGGAGCCAGCGACATCATTGCCGAGGAGATCAGTGACGATGCCAACCTCCGCAAAACCCTTCGGGGGCTTATCCAGCGGGAAGGTAAGCTATCCACCCATGCCGCCACCGAGGAGGACAGCGTCTACCGACTCTCTTACGATTTTACCCTCCCCGTCTCCAAACTGCAGGGCCATCAGATTCTGGCCATCAACCGGGGAGAAAAAGAAAAATATCTCAAGGTTTCTTTGGACATTTCCCGAGATCTGGCCCTGCAGACAGTACGGCGTGCCGTGGTGGTGCCGGGCAGTCCAGCCATGGCCTTTGTCCGCAGTGCCGCCGAGGACGCCTTTGACCGGCTGCTGCTGCCCTCCCTGGAACGGGAGCTTCGCAGCGATCTGACGGAAAAGGCCTGCGAAGGGGCCATCGGTCAGTTTGCCCTGAATCTCCGTCCCCTGCTGATGCAGCCCCCAGTCAAGGGCCATGTGACCATGGGCCTGGATCCGGGCTACCGGATGGGCTGCAAGGTAGCCGTGGTGGACGGTACAGGCAAGGTGCTGGACACTACCGTGGTCTATCCCACCCATGGAGAAAAGCAAAAACAGGCGGCCATTACCACCCTGTCTGGTCTGGTCCGTCGGTGGCATGTGGTCCACATCGCCATTGGTAATGGCACCGCCAGCCGGGAAACAGAGCAGATGGCCGTGGAACTGATCCACCGGGAGGCTCAAGCAGGCCATGACCTCAGCTATATGATTGTTTCTGAAGCCGGCGCCTCAGTCTATTCCGCCAGCGCCCTAGGGGCAGAAGAATTTCCCCAGTATGACGTCAATCTCCGCTCTGCCATCTCCATCGCCCGGCGGCTCCAGGACCCCCTGGCTGAGCTGGTGAAGATCGACC
>CBCTLT010000192.1:0-4301 GCA_965147785.1 uncultured Oscillospiraceae bacterium | reverse complement strand
AGCATTGACGGAAAGGGTCAGATTCAATACATTTCCGGTTTCCGATGTGTTGTAAATACCGGTGATGGTATTGTAGTCGATGAGTTTGTCGGCATAGGTGTTGATGAGAGGCGCCTCGATATAGCCGTAGTTGTCCCCCAGCAGGTGGATGGTGGCCTTGCGGATCATCTCGTCGTCGGCATACTGCCGCCCGGACCCATTGGTCAGCAGCAGGGTGCCGTCCCGATCCCGAACGGAACCGGTGGAGATATTTCCGCCGGAATAGACATGGGGACTTCCCTGGAAGGTCACCCAGTCCCCGGCCTTCACAAAGTATTCCGCCACGAACAGGACCATCCCCAGAATCACCAGGACAGAGAGCAGAGTGGTAAAAATGGTGCGTCCGGAGATCTTCTTCATGCGACATACCTCCTTTTGGCGTGGGACGGCACAGTAGTGGCAAAGCTGGCGTTCTGCCTGGTATCCGCAGCCTTTACAAAGGCCAACAGGCCCCAGGTGCCCATCATACTGGAGCCGCCGTTACTGAGGAATGGAAATGTAACGCCGGTAAATGGCAGGAAATCCACGGTGCCAAACACATTGAGCATCATCTGGAACACCAGAATGCTCATGGCGGCGCAGGCGCTGATGGCATAGAAGGAGCTGCGGCACAGAGACGCCGACCGAACCGCGAACAGGGCGATGCAGACAATGCACAGCACGCAGAGGATCCCCACAATAAGGCCCCACTCCTCACAGACCGTGGCAAAAACGATGTCACTGTCCGCTGCAAATACATACTTGAGCTGACCATTTCCGGCGCCCAGTCCAAACAATCCACCCGCAGCCAGACACATCAAGGCCTGGGTCTGCTGGAATCCACTGCCGGAGGGATCCTCCCAGATATGACGCCAGGAGGAGAACCGGGCAGCCACATGAGGCCGAAGCTTCAGGGCCATGAATCCGGCAAAACCGGTGCCGGCACAGATCAGGGAGATGGTGGCGAAATCGCCGGAACGCAGATAGGCGATCACCAGGAATGCCACGAAGAACACCATAGCGGAACCAAAGTCGTTGCACAGAGCCAGCAGCACACAGCAGATGCCGGAATAAGCAATAAACAGGATCAGGTTTCGTTTGGTCATCAACCGATCCAGGGTGGAGGCTCCCGCAAAGACAAAGGAGATCTTCGCCAGCTCAGAGGGCTGAATGGAGAAACCGCCAATGAAAATCCAGCTTTTGGCGCCGTACAGCTCCGTACCAAACAGCAGCGTTGCGATCAGCAGCAGCGGTCCCAGGGCCGCCGCAATATAGCGAAGCTTTTTGGCGATGTCCAACTCCCGCATACAAAAACCGATGACCATAAACAGGACAATGCCCATAACCATGGAGATCACGGTTTTGGTCAGCTCCTCCGGGTCCACGGAGGCGATGATGGCCAGACCCATGGAGCATAGGAAAAAGGCGATGGTCTCCACCTCGAAGCCAGACCGGCGCATAGCCTTGTTGAAGGCAAACAGGACCCACATCAGCAGAAATACCGCGAAAAAGGAACCGTAAATGCGGCCCCACTGCTCCGGGTCACAGCCGATCATCAGCTGTACCACAGTGAAAAACTGAAAAATGGACATGAGCAGCAGGGTGATAGCCGGGCTCATCACATGCTTGGGGTTGGTCCGACAAGAAGCAACATACTCCGCCTCCTCGTCGGTGATGGGCACCAGTGTCACCTCCAGGCCATTGAGGTCGATGAGGTCGCCATAGCCAATCTCCGTCAGGCCCGTGATGGGCTCTCCGTTGATGGCGATACCGCCCCGACCGCCCACGTCGCCGATGGTCCAGCTGCCGTCGTCGTAACGGGTCAAAACCGCGTGCTGCTTATAGATATTCTCGAAATTCATTTGGATGTCGTTGCGGCGGGTCCGGCCGATGATGTTCTCCCAATGGGTCACCGGGAGCCGTGATCCGTCCTCGAAGGCGATATGGCCCCAGATCTCAGGCTCCTTGCGGAACCGGAGCAGGCTGATGGCGCATCGGGCCAGGATGGCCAGTGCCAGCACTGGAAACACGAACCGCAGGATCGTGGTCACTGGGGTGCCCCGCTCCACCAGGCCCATAAACACATCCCCTACGGACGCAAGAAAATCACCCAAGTGGACTCCTCCCTTCCAATTGATTTTTGTATCATACCATACTTTTCCCCCTGATGCAAGAAACCGTCGGACAGTTCATAAACTCTTAAACTTTTGACGAAAAAATGCCCCCGGAGTTCCGGGGGCAAGGTAAAATATTGAAATTTTCTTCTCACTGCATCAGGCCGCAGACCAGATCCGTATAGGCACTGGGATCCTCCAGAGGCAAATCTGCAATCAGCAGCGCCTGGGCATAGAGCAGTTCCGCATATTTCTTCGCCTTCTCCTGGTCGGTCTCATAGGCCTTTTTCAAGGCCGCAAAGGCGGGATGCTCCGCATTGAGCTCCAGGATCCGGCCGGTGTGCAGCTTCTCCGTGGGGGCTACCCGGTTGAGGTACTTCTCCATCTCAAAGCTGAGGCCGGAATCCGGCACCAGGCACACGGGATGGCTCTTGAGCTTATTGGAAAGCCGTACTTCCTTCAGCTTCTCCCCCATGGTCTCCTTGACAAAGTCCAGCAGGTCCTTGTTTTCCTCGGTCTCCTGCTTCTTCTGTTCCTTCTCCTCGTCGGTCTCCAGTCCCAGATCCTCGGCGGAAACAGACTTGAATTCCTTCTCCTGATAGTTCATCAGGGTCTGCATGATGAACTCGTCCACATCGTCCGTCAGCAGCAGGATGTCATAGCCCTTGTCTCGAACCAGCTCCGTCTGGGGCAGCTGGGACAGCTTGGTGCGGCTCTCCCCGGCGGCATAATAGATATACTTCTGATCCTCCGGCATAGCGGAGACATACTCGCTGAGGGAGACGTATTTCTGCTCCTTCTCACTCCAGAACAGCAGCAGATCCTTCAGCAGTTCCTTATGGGCACCATAGTCGGCCACTACGCCGTACTTGACCTGGACCCCGAAGGTCTCAAAGAACTTTTCGTACTTCTCCCGGTCGTTGGTCATAAGCTTTGCCAGCTCGGATTTGATCTTCTTCTCCAGATTGGAGGCGATCCGCTTGAGCTGACGGTCATGCTGCAGCATCTCTCTGGAAATATTCAAGCTCAGATCCTGGGAATCCACTACGCCCTTGACAAAGCAGAAATAGTCCGGGATCAGATCCTCGCAGTTCTCCATGATGAGCACGCCGCTGGTATAGAGCTGCAGGCCCTTTTTGTACTCCTTGGTATAGAAGTTATAAGGCGCCCGGGCCGGCACATACAGCAGTGCCTGATAGGTCACTGCACCCTCCACGCTGGCGCTGATCCGCAGGGCCGGCTTTTCAAAGTCGGAGAACTTGTTCTGATAGAACTGGTCGTACTCCTCATCGGTGACCTCATCCTTCTTTTTCTGCCAGATGGGAACCATGGAGTTCATGGTCTTATCCTCGAAGTAGTCCTCGTATTTGGTCTCCTTCGGTTCCTTGGATTCTTCTTCTCCCTCTTTCTTCTCCTCCTGGACGGGACGGGTATACTTCATCTGCATCCGGATGGGGTAGCGGATATAGTCAGAATACTTTTTCACCAGATTCTCCAGGGTATACTGGCTCAGATACCGGCTATAGTCCTCGTCCTCCGTGTCCTCTTTGAGCTTGAGGATCACATCGGTACCACAGGATTCCTTTTCACAGGGTGTGATGGTGTAGCCGTCGGCCCCGGCGGACTGCCACATATAGGCCTGGTCCTCCCCGTACTTCTTGGTGATGACGGTGACGTTATCCGCCACCATAAAGGCCGAATAGAAGCCCACGCCGAACTGACCGATGATGTCCACTGCCTCGGTGGGATTCTCCGCCTTTT
The DNA here is from genome assembly GCA_965147785.1 of uncultured Oscillospiraceae bacterium. Taxonomy (GTDB): domain Bacteria; phylum Bacillota; class Clostridia; order Oscillospirales; family Oscillospiraceae; genus HGM13006. The sequence continues at coordinate 408 of CBCTLT010000192.1, read as the reverse complement.
TCATATCTTCCTTAAATTGCAGGGAGCCGGAACGGGCGATGGTACCCAAATTGTTCTCCAGTTCCTCCTTGGACATGCCGATGCCGTTGTCGGAGATGGTCAGGGTCCGGTGCTCCTCATCCGTCTGGAGCCGGATTTCAAAGTCTCCCCGGCTCATACCGTTGTCCTCTGTGAGGCTCAGGTAAGCCAGCTTGTCAATGGCGTCGGAGGCATTGGAGATAATCTCCCGCAGGAAAATCTCCTTGTGTGTATAAATAGAATTGATCATCAGATCCAGCAGGCGCTTGGACTCGGCCTTGAACTGTTTCTTTGCCATGATTAAATCACGTCCTTCATCAATTATTTACATAAGCATTTTAGCACTCTCATCTATCGAGTGCTAAATATACTATAGTCCATTTTGCAAGT
>CBCTLT010000191.1:0-4326 GCA_965147785.1 uncultured Oscillospiraceae bacterium | reverse complement strand
GCGCACGGTCCCTGTCCTGCCGGGTATCCGACAGCGTCAGGGTGCTCTCCAGGCTGGCAACCGTCAAATCGTCCCCCTCAAAGATCGATTTGACGTTCTGAAAAAAATAGCCGGCCCCGTAGTTGTCGTAGTATTCCCCAAAAGAGCCATCATACCCATCGTTTTCATCCGTGCCAAGAGTACAGCTGCCTACGAAGCTGAGGGTGACGGTGGTGCCGCCTGTAACTGCTTCAGAAGAAGGCGCGGGAGAAGCGGAGGCTTGGGCTGCCTGCAGTTCTTCCTGGGCCTGGGCAATCTTCTTTGCCCGCAGCTGGGCAGCCAGATCCTCCACGGATTTTTTGGTGGAGCAGCTGACACACAGAGAGATGATGGAAAGAATGATGGCGAAGGCAATGGCGCCCATGCGGATTCCACGCTGGATTCGCAGATATTTCTGCCGTTCCGCCCGAAGCTGCTGAGGGGTTTTGTTGTCCATAGTAAAACCTTCCTTCTACTTGAGGCCGCGGAGCTGAATAATCTGGTCCCGTAGGACGGCTGCATATTCAAACTCCATCATTTTAGCGGCCTTCTTCATTTCTTTTTCAAGACGGCTGATTTCGGCTTCCCGTTCGTTCTTGGTCAGCTTTCTGCCGTCTCTCTCCACATCAACCGTGCGGGAGATTTCAATGAGCTCCCGAATGGATTTGATGATGGTTTTGGGGACAATGCCGTGGGCTTCGTTGTATGCCTGCTGCAGGGAACGGCGTCGCTGAGTCTCGCCGATGGCGTATTCCATGGCTGCGGTGATATGGTCGGCATACATGATGACCCGGCCGTCGGCGTTTCGTGCTGCTCGGCCGATGGTCTGGATCAGACTGGTGGGGGATCGGAGGAAGCCCTCCTTGTCTGCGTCCAGAATGGCAACCAACGCTACCTCGGGCAGATCCAATCCCTCCCGCAGCAGGTTGATGCCCACCAGTACGTCAAATTTCTGCATCCGCAGGTCTCGAATAATCTCCTGCCGTTCCATGGTGTCCACGTCGGAGTGCATATAGCGGACCCGGATGCCGGCTTTGGTCAGGTAATCGGTCAAATCCTCGGCCATCTTTTTGGTCAGGGTGGTGACCAAGGTGCGATAGTTATGGGCGGCGAGGGCGTTGATCTCACCGATCAGGTCGTCGATCTGTCCCTCTACCGGGCGGATTTCCACCTCTGGATCCAGCAGGCCGGTGGGGCGCAGCAGCTGCTCGGCCACCTGCCCTGCCCGGCTCAGCTCGTATTCCGCCGGGGTTGCAGATACATAAATCACTTGGTTGATCTTCTGCTGAAATTCCTCGAATTTCAGAGGACGGTTGTCATAGGCGGAGGGAAGCCGGAACCCATAGTCCACCAGAGCCTGTTTTCTGGCTCGGTCGCCGTTGTACATGGCGCGAACCTGGGGAATGGTGACATGGCTCTCATCGATGAACATGAGGAAATCTTTTGGGAAATAGTCCATCAGCGTCATGGGCGGAGAGCCTGCCGGACGGCCGCTGATGATCCGGGAATAGTTCTCAATGCCGGAACAGAACCCCAGCTCGTCCATCATTTCAATGTCGTACATAGTACGCTGATGGATCCGCTGGGCCTCCAGCAGCTTGCCGTTGTCCCGGAACCATTTTTCCCGATCCATCATTTCACAGGCGATCTCCCGGGTGGCACGTTCCATCTTCTCCTTGGTGGTGACGTAGTGGCTGGCGGGGTAAATGGCACAGTGGGTCAGCACCCGTTCCGCTGCGCCGGTGACTACGTTGAATTCGCTGATCCGGTCCACCTCGTCGCCGAAAAACTCGATCCGGATGGCCCGGTTGGTCCAGCCTGCCGGGAATACCTCCACGGTATCGCCCCGGACCCGGACGGTGTTGCGGATAAAGTTCACGTCGTTGCGTTCGTAGCGGATATCAATGAGACTGTGAAGCAGGGTGTCCCGTTCCCAGGTCTGGCCCTGGCGAATGGATACCACCAGGGATTTATAGTCCTCGGGATCGCCCAGACCATAGATGCAGCTCACCGAGGACACCACGATCACATCCCGGCGTTCCAGCAGGGAGGCGGTAGCGGAATTTCGCAGCCGATCGATCTCGTCGTTGGTGGCGGAGTCCTTTTCAATATAGGTATCCGTGTGGGCAATATACGCCTCAGGTTGATAGTAGTCGTAATAGGACACGAAGTATTCCACGGCGTTTTCCGGGAAAAACTCCTTGAATTCCGAACAGAGTTGGGCAGCCAGGGTTTTGTTGTGGGCCAAAACCAGTGTGGGCCGGTTCATTTTGGCGATGATATTGGCCATGGTAAAGGTCTTGCCGGAGCCGGTGACGCCCAAAAGGACCTGCTCGTCGATGCCGTTTAAAAGGCCAGTGGTCAGGGCCTCTATGGCCTCCGGTTGATCTCCGGAAGGGGAAAAGGGAGCGTGAAGTTTGAAAAGCTGTTCCATAAACGACCCTCCTCATCATCAATTATCAATCAGCCTCTGGGGCTGCGATATACGGACTGATATACTATTATATCACCAAAAAAACAATTACTCAAGATGTTCCACCCCAATAGATTTTGTGGGGTTATGGCGGATAGACAGGAAACCTGCCGAAGGTATGGATTCCAATAAAAAGATGCCGCCTAGTTGGCGGCATCTAAAAGGATAGGACGATTTTAGCAGTGAAAGAATGGGGAACCGCTGCTTAGCGTATTCCGAACCCGGAGTGAGACAGAAGCCCGCTTTCCGCCATGGAGACATAGTCTCCGTCGGCAACCACAATATGATCGGCCAGCAGAACATCCACCATATCCAGCGCCTTTTGTACCAGTTCTGTGGTACGAATATCCTCCTGAGAAGGAATGGCAATGCCGCTGGTGTGGTTGTGCGCCAGGATCACAGAAGAAGCTTTGATTCGCAGTGCATATTCCACCACGCTGCGGACGCTGAGGTTGGCGGAATTGATGGTACCGGTGAAAAGCTTGTCGCAACCCAAAACCTTGCATTTGGCGTCCAGGGCCAGCAAATAGACCATTTCCTCGGTGGCACCGAAAAAGTAATGGACCAGATAATTTCCACACATTTGTGTGTTGCTGAGAATATGCTCAATTTTGTTCTGGCAAATCTGCTGCCTGCGGGCCACAGCCATGGTCAGTTTGATCAGGGCCGCTGCGTTTTCGGTCAATCCGCCATACTGCATCAGATCCTCCACCGAAGCGTCAAAGACTTTGGCCAGAGAGCCGTAAACGTCTAGGAGCCGGTGGGCGATGGGGTTAGTATCCTGACGAGGAATGGCATAGAAGAGCAGAAGTTCCAGCACGTTCACATCCGGAATGGGATCCAAACCGTGGGACAGGAAGGTTTTACGCAGTCGTTCCCGGTGTCCGCTGTGAGAAACCTTCTTGGCTGAACTGGTGGGAGAACATGCTTTTGCCGTCATTGCTTTGCGCCGTAGAGCTCGAGATAAGCTTCCATCTTTTGTTTCATGACGTCATCAATGTACACCGTTCCATCGATGGGCCGGTTGTGAAGGTAGGAAATGATCTGCCGAACTGTGACGATGGGATAGACAGCGATTCCGTAGTCCTGCCGTAGCTCGTCCAAAGCGGATTTTTCGCCAGTGCCTTTTTCCATACGGTCCACAGAGACGAACAGTGCCTTGATCTGCACGTCGGCGATCTGCTGGAACAGGGCGATGGATTCCCGGACAGCAGTACCGGCGGTTACTACGTCCTCCACAATAGCGATGCGGTCGCCGGACTTGACCTTTGCGCCCACCATGCTGCCGCCTTCGCCATGATCCTTTGCCTCCTTGCGGTTGAAGCAGTAGGGATAGTCCTCCTGATAATTCCGGTACAGGCTTGCAGCGGCCGTGACCACCAGAGGAATCCCCTTGTAGGCGGGGCCAAACAGTACGTCTGCGCCTCCGACCTCGGACAGATGCTCGTGGATGCAGGCGGCATAGTAGTTGCCCAGCTCCTCGGCTTGGGCACCGGTTTTGTAGTTGCCGGTGTTGATAAAGTAGGGTGTTTTTCTACCGGATTTTGTGGTGAAGTCGCCAAAGGTCAGGACACCGGCTCGCACCATAAATTCGATAAAGGATTCCTGATATGTCATATGCTCCTCCTTCAATGTTCCGTTGTCATATCGTGCCTTATAGTATATCACAGAAAAACAACCTGGGAAAGTGCAAATGCGGAAAAAACGGTATTTTTTCGGTAAAAGCAGGGTTTTTTGACGGAAATTGCGGCGCATCCAGAGAGATGTGCCGCAACGTGAAGTTATATGGCGATGCCGTTTTGTGCGGCAACCAGGTTTTCCACGCAGTAGATCTC